>JAIVYN010000104.1:0-12496 GCA_048635425.1 Candidatus Aegiribacteria sp. | reverse complement strand
GCTCCAGCGAGGACAAGGCTGGCAAGGAAGCAAAATGCAGGCCTACTGGTTGGTAGTCCGAGTTTTGCTGACACCGCCAGCCGAAGCCGCAGCCAGCCAAAAATGGAAGATAATTTATTTACAAGTCTTAAGCTCAATTAGAGCCGGCTGTTGCATTTTTTTGACTAATAGTTTATCTTGATAATATACAGGTATAGCGGCACTGTTGAAAGAAGGCCAAAGGGCGAAAGCAGCATCGGCGGTAGGGGCGTTGGCGATATGACGGGCAGCGGCCGCACACTCCCGTCCGAGTATCGCCGTTTCTGGGAAGAGCCTGCTACGGACAAGTGAAAAATTGCTGTCAGCCCTCTGCCCTTCTTGCCTCCTGTTCTGTCTCCAAACAAGGTCTTGTTGTACCCCAACGCCTGCCCAGATGCGAAATGGTCCTTGCCGAAGTAGTGATAGTGGTTTATTCTATTACGGCCTTGTTGGGAGATGATTTTTCTAAAACGCTGTTAGGGAGTGACAAAATGAGAATACGAATCAGTTCTTTTTGTAGTATTTCCGCGTTTTTTGTGGTATTAGGCTTGGCCATTTCAACGGGGTGCGCTCGGAAAACGCAGGCGTTATTCACCAAACCCGAGCTCATTAACTGTGGAAGGCTGGCAGTACTTGGTCTCACACCTGAACAGGAACAGATATTCATGGCTTCCTACACCAAGGCCTTTCCCGGACAAATCATTACCTTTGTTGAAAGGAACCGATTGCAGGAGATAATCAGTGAGCAGGATTTGCTGCAAGGAAGATTAGATGACAGAACCCGGGCCAAGGTAAAGCAGATTCTCGGCATTGAAGCCCTTATCATGTGTACCTACTATGACGAAACTTTTGGTGCCGGTAGAAAGAAGCTGCGCGTTCGGGTAGTTGACAGCGAAACAGGGGCCATCGTGGGCTCGGTTATAACCCAGGCACGCGACAACTTCGAATACCATTGTGACAGAGCGGTAAGGGCACTCAAGGCGGATCTTTTGAGTGGAAGCTAACACGGACATCTTGACCGCTAAAGGAGTCTTTCGAGGCCAATATAATTGGGCTTCTTCTCAGACATCGATGTGCCGCTCTCGTCCAGCCCAGACCGTTACCTCTGACGACAAGATTGATGAGGATATCCGCGACCTATTCACCGCCTTGGGCTGCTGAGCCTGTCGGTCCAATATGCTGGAAAAAATGTCCGATAGCGTGTAACCTTTCTACCGGTTTGCTTAAGTAATAGATAGAAGCGGCCGGTAGATGGTATTCAAAAGAAAAACTTGAGGAGATGCTCAAAGGCAATTGTACGTAAACACTTATGAGTAAAGAAGAAACGAATTTTTGGGAGGTGCTGGTAACCACAGCCAAACGTATGTCTTGGTTGGCGAATAAATGAGCATCTGTACTCGTACAGTTAGGAAGAAGTTTGGCATACATGTTCGCGGTAATACTGTTCGCTGTTGCAAGCGCAGCGGTATCCATCTAATTTATGTAATGTTAAACTAAAAAGGATTACGGACCCCGTTATGAATCATAATACGAAGGAATCGTCATTAAGTGGCAAACAGGAACCTACGAAACTTGTAGTACCAGTGAGGTAGAACCATGAAACAAAGAGCGTTATGTTACAGCACGTTGTTGTTGGTTATTGCATTGGGATTAGGATGCGAGATGGCCGAGGTGATTCAAGAGAATACGGAAGGTATCAAGACCACTAACCGGGTCATTGCTGAAAACACGACAGCGGTCACCGCCACAACGCAAACTATGGAAACACTCGAATCGACTTTGCAGCAAGTAAGTTCACTGAAGGAGCCCATGCAGGACCTGGCTGCTCTGAGTACGACGTTCCATAAGGTTGCCGATCTCGATGTCCCTATGGAGAGACTGGCCGGCCTGCGTGAACCGATGTTACAGGTTGCAGCCTTGAAAGAACCGATGCAGCAAGTTGCCGGTCTGCGCGGGGACTTGGAGGTAGTGGGGCAGCTCAAGGAGTCGCTCCAGGACGTCGCCGAACTGAAACGTGCCTTGGAGGCCGTTGCCGATCTCGATGTCCCTATGGAGAAACTGGCCGGCCTGCGGGATCCGATGGTGCAACTCGATACGTTGAAAGTCTCGCTCGATCAAGTTGCACGGCTGGAAGAGCCCATGAAGGCCGTGGGGCAGCTCAACCATCCCATGTCGGTCCTGACCAATCTTACTCCGGCGAAGTTCATAGCATCAATAATTATCACTACTCTTGTCTTTTTTGTGTTCCTCTTTCTAACGGTATGGGGGGCAGTGCGACTTGGTTCACCTCACCTTTCTACTTGAAATGGTTAATATTTCCGCCTGATCTTACCTTATATCAGGCCGGAGTAGCCATCGCTTTTTTTCAACCTTCAACTATGGATGGGACGAGCTCATTAAATTTAAAGGCCAAAATAGTTCACATCAATATCTTATCTTCAGAGCTCCAGGAAGTACCTCAAACTTAAACTTTGTTCCTTTCCTATAGAGCTCACCATTAGTTTGTAAATATCTCTCTTCTTTTGTTGTAATGTTAATAGTTTTACCTTTTCTATATTTTCCAATACTATTTTGATCTAAGAAAGATCTTACTAAGATATATATTGCCTTAGTTCGGCTTACGTTAATAGCTAATAGATGCAGATTACCATCATTAAATCTGGCTTTAGGGACTATATTCATTTTATATCCGTAGTATGGAATCTTTGTAATTATTGTAGTAAGTGCGTCTGGAACTGTAAAAGTTTCTCCATCTACAGTTATTGTGGTGTCAACTCTTTTATAATTTATTAGAATTTGATGAATTGTTGCTATTGCATAAGCTGGCGGCCCCTTTATCCCAGATTTCTGTAAATCTCCTCGTTCCTGTAGAATAGCTGCTTCAAGCCCGATACTTGTCAGAAATACTTTCTTGCTATTATCACATAAGATTAAATCAAGACAATGTTCCTTTCCATCCCTGATCTGTTTTGCAATTTTAGTTATCCCGAAAGGCATATTCAGAGCATATCTTAATGCACAGCCAGAACCAAACGGAAGATATGATAACACTACCTCAGAATCAACTGCATTTATTACATCCGATACCGTTCCATCGCCACCAGCAATTATTAGGACAGAAACCTTTTCTGCAAGATCTCTGGCGCAATCGCAAAACTGCTCCTTTGATTCAGTATCGAGTCCGCCAATAACACAATCATTCCTTAATATACTTGAAACTTTTTTCAATTTACACCTTTTTCTGTCAACACTCAATTTTCCTGACACAGGATTTACAATGATACCATATTTCATCTGAGATTTTCCATTTGCAGCGCTTAACAATGCTGCTAAATATTTCGCTTTCACTAAAATAACAAGTCTATCTTGAAATCGCAACTGGGCTTACTTCGAGTTTGCAGGTATAAAAGATACCGTCCACGTAGGAAAAAACAACTTTTTTTGCGACAACCTGCCGTAGAGGGCAAAAAATATGGATATCGGCATATAGGGTTTATTTTTTGCACCACCCCCTAAAAAATGGGTCATCACGAGCAGAGGAACGGTGGGTCGCGCGTTAAGAAGGGATAAATTCACCATGCGAAACATAGATTTCGAGACCAATTTGAATAAGCAGAAATGCAAAGTATTCTGCGGCGCTTAAATGAGCAGGTGATTGTGTGTCAGACAAGCATAAAGCAGAATGATTGCTTTTGGACGGGTAGAAGCTCCATAAAAGCCGAAAATTTTTTCAAAAAACTCTTGAACAGATTTCCATAAAGCGTATAATTCAATAAGAAGCGAACAGCAGGGTTACTCATCTCAGAGGTAAAATAAAGGTAATCGTGCGCTGAGATATGCCATGTTTATGTCGGTTGTATGGGAAAAACCGGTCATAGCAGAGATTCATCCAACAAGCTATTAAAAGAGGTGTTCCAATGGAAGATATAGAAGATATAGAAGAATCATTCAAATTCGCGGAAAATCCGGATTCTTGGCAAATGAAGGTGCACGAGTATTTGAGCAAATGGCTGCCGTTTCCATCCCCATTCCCTTTGCCCTGGCTAATCATAGCAGTGCCTATTTTCGTTACAGGCTGTATGATAGCGTCCATTCGTAGAGAAGGTCTTTTCGCGGCCGAGTTTGGATTGATTGCTGCCTTGGGAAATGCAGTGGTGTATTTCGAGATGCTCGTGGACGAAGTAGCTGATACCTTCCCCCATCTCATTATGCGAAAAAGAGAAGAGGTAAAGGATTTGCTTATCGAATGGTATCGGCAGACTTTTTGGTCGTTGCACGACATGATAGCTGGCGTTCTGCTGGGAGCTTTGCTGGTTGTGGTTTGGCTTGTCTCGCCACCTATTTCTCTTCCATCTACGCCTGGCAAAGTCTATATATATGTTGCTTCTTTTTTGGTGGGTTTTCTCGGAGGTTCCATGTTATGGGCTATGTTCCGTATTGCCACGTTAATGTTATCGCTGGGCAAAGAAGTAGAAATCAAACCTTCAGTGTTTGACAGTAGCACCAGCCCTCTTCGGGCGATGTCTGCGGTTCTGTGGAAAGTGTCATTTACAGCAATAGCGATATATGTGTCGATCATTTTGTGGCTCATTTTATGTGCAGACAGCCGGAGGGTGCTGACCATGACCGTGGCAATCACCTTTGGGATCTTTTTTATGCTTTATTTCATAATACCTCAGTGGAATGTCCACAAAACCCTAATAAAACTCAAGCAGAAGAGACTCAGGAAACTCGTAAAACAAGTAGACAGCACTTTTGACAAAGTAGCCCAGAACCCCACACGCGAGAATATTCAGCAGCTTCGCAGCCTATTTGAGGTGCAGCAGGTAGTCAACGGCAAGAGTCTATGGTCGTTCGGGATAACAGAGCTTTTAGTGCTGCTCGGCTCAGTTATTATTCCATTGCTTATCCTCATAATCGACTGGTTGATTCACGATTGGAAAGGCTAAAAGCGCCGTCCAAAACAGCTAATCTCAACAGAAAATAGTAGTGGTTGAACTGTACTTAATGTAAGACTCACCATCCAATGTGAAGCTTAAGTAGAAAGCGCGGCTTTTAGGGACCTTTCTCAAACCGAAATCTCCAGAAATGGAACAAGAAACTGTGATTTCGAGCTGAAAAATGGGTCTGGATTTTGTTTTCAGGTGTTAATAGTGGGGACCATTACAGAGCCAGCTCTTTACCTTTTCTCCCGTAGTCGTCCTCATAGCGGTACTGGTCTTCGGCCTCCCATTGGCCAAATGACACCACGAGCATGCGGAAGGGCTTGTCCTCGGCCCAAAACCTGTGCTTGACGCCGGGGCGAATGAGGAACTCATCGTGAGTATTGGGATGATGGATTTGACCATCCAGTTCCAGAGAGGCGCCATCATCGAGAAAATGAAAAAGCTCATATCTGATTTGGTGCGAATGCAAGCTGGCACGTTCGCCGGGACGAACGAAGGTCAGGTCAACCGAACACTCCTGGTTGCGAGCCACCATATAAACATCACCCCAGGGACGCTCCGACTTGATTGTCTCTTTTCCCTGCCGAGGGTCGGAATTTTTCATAATAATTTCTTAATCAAAGCCACGAGCAAAAGAAAGCACAAAACACTAAATTTGAAATACGAAACAAGTTTAAATTACGAAAAACCAAAACTTGTGCCTGCGAAAGCAGGTATTCAAAACATTTTGGTCATTTGGACATTTGAATTTTGAGATTGTTTCGGATTTCGGTATTAGAATTTCGGATTTGTGCTTGTCTGGCAATATTCAGCAGCACACCGACCGCAGCGGATGAGAGCAGCATACTCGTTCCACCGGCACTTACAAACGGCAGTGGCAGGCCTTTTGTCGGCAGAACAACCGTTACCACCCCCATATTAAGTGCCGCCTGAATAGCGATTGTCAGAACAATGCCGCCGGCCAGCAGTTGGCCGAAGCGGTCGCGGCAGCGCACGACCACTAAAATCCCCAGCCAGACAAACACGATAAACAATCCAATGACCGCTGCGTTTCCGACGAAGCCCAGCTCTTCGCCGATAATTGCGAAGATAAAATCGGTCGTATCTTCCGGCAGATGTCCGTATTTGCTGATTCCCCTACCTAATCCTTTTCCCCACAATCCGCCGGAGCCAAGGGCAATCAGCGACTGACTCGGCTGATAATTAATCGAATCCGCCCATTTGTCGGGGTTCAGGAAAGCGATAATCCGCTGCATTCGGGCGGGAGATTGTTTTATCGCTATGTAAAAGGCCAGAGCAGCGAGCGCCAGGGGGGGGATGATGTGCAGCAATCTTACGCCGGCGATGATTAGTATCAGAAAAGCCAAAAGCGATATAAGCGCTGCCGTGCCGAAATCTTCGACGATGATAAGTATAACTACCACCCCGACGACCGAGCAGATGGGGATAAACTTTTTCCAGTATAGCTTGATTTCATCACCGAACTTATCGCATACGGCAGCTAAGAAGAAGACAATCATCCATTTTGCCAGCTCGGAAGGCTGAAAACTTACCGCTATAGGCCCAAGAGGGATTTTTAGCCAGCGGTAGTGCTGATTTATCCTGGGAACGAATCGCGGTAAAAACGGGTAAAATCGCTGTGACGCGACAACGATAAGCAGCACTATACTGAGGACTAACAAATAGCTGATTGGTGATTTTAACCAGCCCTTGGCCAGGCTGAGTCTGCGATAATTGCAGGAAGCCACGGTGTACATAATCAAACAGGCCAGAGGAAAAAACAAAAGCTGCCGCAGACCGGGGTAGTCGTAGAATCTCTGTAAATCGAACTCCTGACCGATGTTGGCACTGGCCGAAAAGACAAAGACCGTACCGATGGCCATCAAAACAACAACAACCATTGCGATGCAGTCGGCGACCGGATTGTCACTTGACGCGGTAATCATTGAATTCCGTTGTGCTCGGAGAAAAACCGGTTTTCTCCCGGCAGCTCAAATTTAACCTGCTTAACTTTATCTTCGGCTTTCTTTGACTGATAACAATAAAAATTATTTGGTGATAAAAAGATTAAGTCCCCACAAGGTTATCAGGTTATTAGGAAAACAGAATGTAGAATATCGGAGTATCAGGATAACAGTCCACAGGACACCTTACGGTGGAAGCGAATCGGAAAAAGACAAATTTATGCTGATAACCTGGTATCCTGATAACCATTACCTGATACTCTGATAACCGCTCATCACCCAGGCGTTGACACATATTTGTCATTTACTATTTACGATTTATTATTTATCATAGTCAATATCGCAGATCCGCCTGTGGCGGAATAAATAATTAAGAGGAGCGATTATGGCTAAACAAACCAGAAGAAAGTTTCTTAAAATGACGGGTTTAGCGATGGCTTCAGTTGGAGCGTCTTCGCTGCTGCCGAGCTGCGCCGGTGTAGGCCGGACAACCGGGGTGGGAAAAAAACGTCCGAATATCATTTTCATCCTTGCCGACGATTTGGGCTATGGAGACCTGGGCTGCTACGGGCAGAATACAATCAAAACGCCGAGAATAGACCGGATGGCCCAGGAGGGGATGCGATTTACCAACCACTATGCTGGCAGCACGGTTTGTGCGCCGTCGCGGTGTGTGTTGATGACCGGCCTGCATACGGGTCATTGTCTTGTCCGCGGCAACGCGCGAGTACCGCTGCGGCCTTCGGACGTTACCGTTGCCGAGCTGCTCAAGGAAGCCGGGTACACCACCGGTATCATCGGCAAGTGGGGTCTGGGCGAGCCCGACAGCACTGGCATCCCCAACAGGCAGGGCTTCGATTACTGGTTCGGTTATCTCAATCAAAGACACGCACATAACTACTACCCCAAATACCTGTGGCGCAACGAACAGAAGGTCGAGCTTGCAAACGAGGTCAATCACATCATCGGAGGACGTGACCGAACGCCGGGCGGCGTCGCAACAAAGCGTATCGAGTATTCGCACGATTTGTTTGCCGAAGAAGCCTTGGGTTTTGTTGAAAAGAACAGAAACAGGCCTTTCTTCCTGTATCTGGCTCTTACGATTCCGCATGCGAACAACGAGGCCGGGAAGGAAGGTATGGAAGTGCCTTCGCTCGAGCCATACGCCGACAGGGATTGGCCCGACCCACAGAAAGGCCACGCCGCGATGATAACGCGAATGGACCGTGACATCGGCAGACTTATGGCAAAGCTCAAGACGCTTGGCCTGGACGAAAATACGTTTGTGTTCTTCTCCAGCGACAACGGCCCGCATAAAGAAGGCGGAGCAGACCCGGATTTCTTCAACAGCTCCGGCCCCCTGCGAGGCTACAAACGTGCATTATACGAAGGCGGCATTCGTGTCCCGACGATTGCACGCTGGCCGGGCAAAATAAAGGCCGGCTCGGTTACCACCCACATCTCGGCGTTCTGGGACTTCCTGCCGACCTGTTGCGACCTCGCGGGTATAGAGAGTCCCCAGGGCATTGACGGTATCTCTATGCTTCCAACGCTTCTGGGTCAAGGCCGGAGCCAGAAGAAGCACGAGTTTCTTTACTGGGAATTTCACGAGCAGGGCAAAAGGCAGGCCGTCCGCATGGGCGACTGGAAGGGTGTCCGCCAGAACGTAGCAAAGAACCCCGATGGCCCGATAGAGCTTTACAACCTGAAAACCGATATCGCCGAGCAGCACAATGTAGCCGACCGGCATCCCGAAATCGTTGCAAAGATTGAAAGATATATGAAGTCTGCGAGGACGCCTTCGGAAAACTGGCCCCTGCCGGGACAGTAGTAACTCCTGGAAGCTCATTTCGAGCAGAAGAGACTGCCCTGAGCGCAGTCGAATGGGAGACACGAAGTATCGGTTGCTAAATCTGGCCTGCGTCCTATTGTCATGGTGAGCGAAGCGAAGCGGAGTCGAACCATCTGGACATCAAAAGTGATAAGACTCCCACTACTCAACAATTTTTGCATTTTGTTAGGTATTTTTGCTTTTCAATATTTGAATTTGTTTCGGATTTCGTGCTTAGCATTTAGAGTTTTCTATAATCCGTAGGGTGGGGCTTGCCCCACCATTGCTCTCTAATCCCGAGTCAAGAGCGACGAGACACGAACGATGAATTTTGACCTTTGTCTTTTTCCTTTTCGCCTCTCGATAATTTTTTTATACTTATAGAGACAACACAGCCCTAATTTTTCCAGGCAAAGGAAAATATAATGAACCGACGCGACTTTTTCAAAGGCGTTCTTCTAAGTAGTTCCCTGTCATTAGCCGGGCCCGTCCGCACAGCCCGCACTCAGGATTCGGAACGCCCGAAGGTCATCGACGCCCACTGCCATGCCGGCAGGGGTATCAACTATGCCAAGAATGACCCGACGAGTGACCCATGGACTACGTACAATGACCCCAAGTGGACCCTGAGCCGGGCCCAGGAGGTGGGAATTACTCAGACAATCATCTTCCCAATCAACAACGCAACATACCGCAAGGCCAATGAGGAGATTGCTTCTTACGTACGGCGTTGGCCCGACAAGTTCATTGGTTTCGCCAAGCATGACTCCGGGACCGAAGCAGGCAAAATCCGGGATATGCTGCGTCGCGAAGTCCGTGAGCTTGGCCTCAGAGGATTGAAACTCCACGGCATACCAACCAAGGAGATGGCCGAAACGGCCGCCGAGCTGAAAATCCCCATCCTCTTCCACCCGCCGAACGTTAGCGACAGCCTTGAGGTAGTTCAATCTTATCCGCAGGTCTCTTTCATTCTGGCCCATCTCGGAAGCTTCGCCTCACGCAATTGGACCGAGCATGTTCGTGCCATTGAGGCATCGAAGCGGCTTGCGAACCTTTACCTGGACACCTCCTCCGTGGTCTTCTTCACGTATCTTGAGCGGGCCGCACGCGAGCTCCCGCCGGAAAAGCTCATCTTCGGCTCGGATGGCCCGCTCGTGGACTCAAGGGTCGAGCTTTATAAAATCCACCTGCTCAAATTACCTAAGGATAAAGAGCAGCTCATTCTCGCCGGCAATATCACCCGCCTCCTCAGCAGGTGACATTGAGAATAGAGCCCCAAGTGTAAACGCAGCGTCATTGCGAGCGAGGCGAAGCCGAGCGCGGCAATCTCAAAAATGTTTGCCCTTGGGGTGGGGCTTTCCCCCAATGATAATAGCTAATTCGCTGATTCATTTTCAGCATCATCAAGAAAAGTATTTAACTCATCTTCTGAAGGAGGAAATCCCGCCTTGTCTATACAATGTTCAATAACTCTATTCAGGATTCTAGTTGCAACAATCAATGGATGAATAAACAGTGGTGGCTCTTTTGTCCTTGGTAAATAATGGAATCGATGGAGGGGGTTTGCACAACGTTCCAGGTTGCTTGCCATGACATTTTGCCAAGTTCCATGAATTGCGCTGCTTGTCGGATCATATACTAGCCCTTATACAAGCGTGACATCTTGAATTTTATTTTGCATTGCTTGACAAAAATACTCGAAATGCCCGGCATCTTTGCTTATAAAGGACTTTAGTAAAATAAACCTAAAAAGCAATGTCAAGATGCAAGGAGGCATTTCGAGTGAAAAAGAAAATAACAAAAATAATCAAGCGACGCAAGCAAAGAATTCAATATCGGCTCCGTGATATCAACTGGAAAGAGCAGAACAAGCCGATGTTTTCCGCCGGCAACATACATTACGAGATAGCTGATCGAAGCCGTGGTTTAACTTATGGTGGTATCGGCGGAATGCAGCTTCTGGCCAGGCAAACAGGACTGGTAAAAGCAATAGATGATAAATTGAAGCTGCTCAAACGGCATTTACCGTATTATGAATCGGATCATGTCCTTAACATCGCTTACAACATTCTCTGTAACGGTGACTGCCTGGAAGATATCGAGCGATTAAGGAATGATGAGGTTTATCTTGACGCCCTCGGTGCTCAGCGGATTCCGGACCCCACCACGGAGGGTGATTTTTGCCGCCGCTTTAGCCGAGCGGATGTCGAGACCTTAATGGACATCATTAATGGAATCCGCTTGCGTGTTTGGCGAACGCAGCCTGATGAATTCTTCCAAGAAGCTGTTATTGATGCTGACGGCATGATAGTTGAGACGACCGGCGAGTGTAAAGAGGGCATGAACATCTCTTACAAAGGCATCTGGGGTTATCACCCATTGGTGGTTTCCTTAGCCAATACATCTGAGCCTCTCTATCTGGTCAATCGCAGCGGCAATTGCACCAGCAGTGAAGGTGCGGCCGGATATATTGATCGGGCGATGGATTTATGTGATACCGCCGGTTTCAGGGATATACTTGCCCGGGGTGATACCGATTTTAGTCAGACTAAGCACCTGGACCGTTGGGACGGCAGAGGGGTAAGGTTTATCTTTGGTATTAACGCGATGCCGAATCTGGAAAAGATAGCCGATAGCCTTGCTGAGGGCCTCTGGAGGCGGCTTTTGCGTCCAGCCAAATATGAGGTGAAGACACAACCGAGACGTCGTCCTGCCAATGTCAAAGAACGGATTGTTGTAGAGCGACAGTATAAAAACATTCGTTTACAATGCGAAGATGTTGCTGAGTTCAACTACTCACCGACCAAATGCAACAATACATATCGTATAGTAGTTCTTCGAAAAAATCTTTCCGTAGAAAGAGGTGAAAAGGTTTTGTTTGATGATATATGTTATTTCTTCTACATCACCAATGACTATAAATCTTCGTCGGCTGAGATTGTGCACAGTGCCAACCAACGCTGTAATCAGGAGAACTTAAACGAGCAGCTCAAGAACGGTGTCAAGGCGATGCGGATGCCGGTTGATAATCTTCTAAGCAACTGGGCATATATGGTAATGGCTTCTTTGGCCTGGACATTAAAAGCGTGGTTTGCGTTACTGCTTCCGGAAAAGGGCAGGTGGAAAGAAAAATATAAATCAGAGAAGCAGGCGGTACTGAAGATGGAATTCAAGAGATTTCGCAATGCCATAATTGCGTTGCCCTGTCAGATTATAAAGACCGGACGAAAGATCGTGTATCGTTTATTATCGTGGAATCGTTGGCTGGTCGTGTTCTTCCGAGGATTAAAGATGTTGCGATATCCTCTGCGATGTTAGAGTGCATTCTTACAGAAATCGCGGTATGGACGCTGCGATATTTGTTGGCCCTTTGGGAATGTTAGAAACGAGAAAGATATGATACAACGACAACTTGAAGCAACAAACTTAACCTGCCAACCGGCTGGGACAGGGAAGTTATGTCCCGGTAAAATCATCGGCTCCACTGCGTGGGAGCCTGAGAGAACTCGCTTGTTTTGGGTCTAGATAAGCGCGCTCCTCGGTACGTTCGCCGAATGGTAAGGTTATACAGTTTTCCGGGATATTGACATTGAAAGAAGAAAGGCCGCTTGGATCTGTGAAGTTAAGTGGGTTGTTGCCGCAATAGTTGTACCAGTTCATTCCATCGCCATACCCGACCGGGTCGGTCTGCATAAACCGGCCGATGTGTGGATTATAATACCGGGCGCGGTAGTAGT
>JAIVYN010000103.1:0-12566 GCA_048635425.1 Candidatus Aegiribacteria sp. | reverse complement strand
GAGGAGGTTCTATCAGACTCGGTGAGCGGCACCGCACAGTTCGCTTTCTCGAACGATGGTTTGCTTGCCTATGTTCCCGGGGGTGACACATCCAAGAGTACCCCGGTATGGGTCGATCGTCAAGGCAATGTCGAGCCGCTTGCCATGCCAGCTCAAACCTATGGAACGTTCAGGCTCTCGCCCGATGGTAAACGGCTGGCGATCGTGGTTGAAGAGCTTCGATCCAATGTGTATATCTATGATATCGCCAAGGGGATGGGAACCAGGCTGACCCCGGAAGGGAATAACTATTATCCCCTCTGGACGCCTGACGGTAAGCGGGTTATATTTTCCTGTCGTAGGGTGGAGAAAAAAATTGGCATCTTTTATGGGAGCCTGCAGATGGCAGCGGCGAAGCCGAGCTGCTTCATTCGAGCCAAAATATGTTAGCGCCGTATTCCTGGTCGCCAGACGGCAAGCTGCTGGCGCTTTATAGTGGAGAAAGAGATCTAGACATCTGGGTCTTACCGCTCAAAGGGCCACGTGAACTTGATCTTATTCTCGGGACGGAATTCAAAGAAGTTTTCCCGGCGTTCTCACCAGAAGGCCGGTGGATTGCCTACATGTCAGATAGGGATGGCAGGTCTCAGGTCTATGTGCGTCCATATCCCGCTATGGACAGGATATGGCAGATTTCATACGATTTGGGAGAAGAGCCAATCTGGTCGCCAAATGGGGATGAGCTGTTCTACCGCAACGTCAACAAATGGATGGTTGTGTCTATCTCTACGGAACCCGAGTTCAAAGCGGGTACACCTCAGGTGGTCTTTGAAGGACCCTATGTGAACGTTTCCGGTCTGTCGTACGACGTCGCGCCTGACGGCCAGCGTTTCTTAGTCCTGCAGCCTCAGTACGATGACTCCCAGATAAGGGAACTCCATGTCGTGACCAACTGGTTTGAAGAGCTAAAGCGGCTCGTACCATCGCCGGAGAACTGTTAACCTGTCAGCGACTGCGACGCTCGGACCAGAACACCCACACACCTTAGAATCGTGGCACAATCTGATCGAACTTTTCACTCGGCCTCATAACGAGACGGTTATTCGGATAGGCTCTTAGCATCACGCCCGGCAGGACTCGAACCTGCGACCTACGGATTAGAAATCCGTTGCTCTGTCCACCTGAGCTACGGGCGCAAAACCCTGTCTTTCTGGGACCTCATAACGTTCTAACTAAAAGAAAAAAAATTTCCGACAAATCTTCGTCCACTTTACATTCAACCGGTCAATATTGCAAGAAGATTAAAGGCGAGCTTTGCTGCTGGTGCGAAATCAAAAGATATTGCTATAGTTGTAAAAAATAAAGGTAAGTGAGGCAAAAAAAAATTGTGACCGATTGTACATATTGGAAGACTTCGCAAGGCCCACCAGCAGCCGAAAAACAATTTTGAACATATATTATATGTTGTATCTTCTTGTGTCAGAAGGCTTTACGTAAACTTTAGGATTGGCTGACTCGTCTGGTACAGGTTTGCAGGAGGAAATTAGGGTCCTAAAAAACAGAGGAAATAACCAAATGCGGAAAAATAGGTAAAATAACCGTTGACATTATAGGTGAGATTGGGTAGAATAATGAAAATGAGGCAGGAAACAAAAATAGTAAAAAAAAGCTAAATTTTAGAATTTAGCTATTGACATACAGAAGAAAAAATGTTAAATTTGGCAAGTTAGCAAAGCTTGGAACCTGTGATGTTCGTTTTCTTTGTGCTTGAGGCTTTGCTTGACCGGCACTAATCTGTCTTTGGCGCCGAGCCGGGAATGAGGAGAGTGATAATGAGGAGAGATGAAATGACATCACATGCGTCCTTTCTTTATATCCCCACTCTCGGCTTGTCTGGTAAAACTTAGCCAAGTGAAGATGAGACTCTGCGTAGCTAATATAACGGACGGCAATAATGTAGTTGGTGCCGCGACAACAATAGCGAAACGGAGCGTTTTAAATCCGGTAAAACAGTTAAGCTTGCTGCCGGCTGTTGGCAGCAGGGTGATTATTGTTTGAAAGTAGTTTTTGGGGGGAGAAAACTATGAAGAAATTAGTAATAATAACTTGGACAACGATGATGGTTATGTTCGGGCTGACTGGAATTGCCCAGGCGGATGTGAATAGTGGGCCGTTCGTAATTATGAACGCCGCCTCGGAAATTGGCCCGTTCGTGAGCATATCCGCCACCTCGAATACACTTGAATTTGGAAAGCCTGAATTCTCAGACACTTTTAGTAGTGCACCCGGACAAGTTTTGTTTCCAAGCCTCTATCGCTCGTCGTCAGCGGCATTAACGGTCCATGTGGAATCTAACTGTCTGCACGGCCCGATTGTAGCCTCAGTGACGTCGCTTAAGCACTCCGGAGGCAGCAGCATAACGCCCGATCGCATTTTTATAAAAGCGCCTGCAATAACAGATGAATATAGCTCAATGGCAAGGCCGGTGAAAATATCGAAGACACAAACCGGCTCGCATGACATTGAGCTACTCTTTAAGCTGCAGTCCAAATTATTCGACCGTGCGGGAAGATATACAGGAACCATTACATTTACGGTAATGCCACCAGCGCGTTAATTGGAGAAGTTGGTGATGAAAAAGAAGAGGAGTTTACTGCGTAATAATTAAGTTGATTACATATGCCCAGGGTTTGTGGATAGACGTTATCCAAAAACTGTGAAAGCCCCTTCCTTGAAAAAGGGTGGGGGAGAAAGGAGGTGTGAGGTAGTGAAAAGTGACAGCTCGTAAGCGAAAGGATGCTTGCGGGCCGCCTGAAGAACCAGGCCCGGTATTTAGGCGATAAAACGATTGACAACAGGGAGAAGAAAATCGCAGATCTGAATCGTTTTATTATTAGGGGCCACGGCTCAGGCAGAAAAGCGGGCATGTTTGCCAGAGCCGGTTAAAAAATTTCAGCCCGCTGACTGTGTTGCTCAGGCATTTGTTGGGCCTGGGCGAAAGAACTGAATTAGCTCCACAGGCCTATATTCGGCATTTAAGGAGCGATAAGAATTAAGAGAGGGAAATGAAAATGGTAAAGAAAATTTTATTTACGATTGCAGTTGTAGCTTTCTTGACAGCCTCTGTACAAGCAGTGGACCCTGGAAAATTCAAAATCAAGGACGACGACATGTGGCCCTTTGAGTACATATATGTAGAAATATGTACTATACCCATATTAATGGATGTGGGTTATTTTGTACAATTGGAGAAGTGCGGGGACTACAAAATCAAGCTGAAACAGGTGGAATGCTCCTCTATCGGCAAGAGCAACACTGGAGACTTCCCGTGCTACAATGATTGCGAGTCCATCAAGGTAAGAGCCAACTTTGAGGTGAAAATGGGCGGCGACATAGTGAATACGGTCTCCTGGTGGGGAGATGGGAAGGTCTATTATGGCGATTGCGGTGAGGGCTGCGTCCCAGACGTAGTCCCCGGCGACGGCAATTGGCACACAAGGAAGGTTTGCGTCAAGGCCTGGGATATCAAGATCTGGAATGCCGCTGAAGCTCAGGGCGAAAACGAGTATCATGTTGCAGACCTTGAGATAACCGTTAAACCCACTCAATAAGCCGTAGAAGTAGTACCTTAGTCACTTCTCGAGAGAGGACGACGGTTCGTAGTCAAGTTGTTGACGAACGTCCGAAATCTTCTAAAGGTGACTGTCAAGAAAGTATGTTGATGTTGAAAGGGAGGGACGGATGTAAAATCTGCCCCTCCCTAAATTTTTATAAACAATTTTGTTAATTTGGGTTAATTGGGCAAATTATACTTGACATCCAAGTTGAAAAGTGTTAAACTTGGTAATAATTGAATGTAGGCGTTGGAAGGGAAGGTAAGTGTAAATGTTGTTATCAAGCGAGGAGATATTAAGAAGCTGAAAGAGGCTGATAAAAGCCTAAAATTGCGGATTGGCACTCCTTACGATGGGGTTTTTAGAAGGAATTATAAAAAGTAAAGATGTTAATTTGCCGAAAAGGTAAAAGACGTAATATTGGCTTACAATCACAAAATCACGGAGATGGGCCATAAAACAGAGGACAGAGGACAGATTCTGACTTTTGACATTGGGAGGAAAAAAAGTGAGAAAGCAAAATGGTGTTCATAGCCATATATTCCTGGTTATCGCAATAGCGGTTTGTGTTCTTGCGTCTGCCGGGCCTTCGTTTGGCCAGTTTTTAGTCCAGCCGATGAGGATGGAGCTTGCAGTCCGCCCCGGCAACTTTTTCAAGGTGAACCTCGACCTTCAAAGCCTCGACCCTAACGAGGCCCACACCATAGATTTATCGGTAGTCGAGCTGACGCAGTGGGAGAATGGTGAGTGGCGAATTATTGAGCCTAACTCTCCTGAGGATCCTAACTCCCCTAACTTTGGTTTTGACGTATCAACTCTTTCTTCGTGCAAAGAATGGATACGCTTTAGAAATGCGAGTGTTGAACTTCCCCCATATGGGGTAGGCACTGTGGACATGATTTTAAGGGTACCGCCTGGTATCCGAGGATTTTACAATGCGGGGATTTTAGCCACTATGAGGCCCAGGCCCGGCGCAACAGATATTGCTATAGTCCTGCGATTTCTCGTTCCCGTTCTCGCTGAGGTACAGGGTCGGCCGATGCGCCACAAGATAGAGCTTGAGGACGTCGGGATAGAGCTCATTGAGCCCATTGGAGGCAACCCTGCAACGACATTAGTCTCAATGGATGTTTCAAACAAAGGCGGGACCTATTCCCGTTTAAAGGCCTTTGCAAAAGTCAGAGGTTTCTGGGATGGGCACTGGCGAGAGGTTACAGAGGCGGAATTCGTCCAAACCAGTATCATCCCAGGGGTCAAATTCAAATTAAAAACTAACATCGGACGGTCTCTGCCATCAGGGAGGTACAGGCTGTCCGGCGTGCTCTATGTGGACGGCCGGCGGGCAAAGAGGATTGAAAAGGAGATAGATTTTGTCGGTGACACGAGCATTACGAAGATCGCGACCGATGCGCCTCTTGACGTGCTGCCGAGTGAGCTTCTCATAAAATGCCGGCCAGGGGCTACGCGCACGACAGCGATAAAAGTCCGTAATGCTTCGGATGAGACGGTCAACGTCACAACGGCTTTGGCATTACCACGTAATCTTCAGGGTGTTGCTTTCGGCGAATTGAAGGGGGATGATTTGGACTGCACGACGTGGTTGAAGTTAGAGCCCGAGAGTTTCACACTCCCCAGCTACAGGCAGCAGACCATACGTGTTACGGCAGCCATGCCGAAATCCGCAGCGCTGCATCCCTGTTATTATGCGCTTCTTGGTCTGTTCACCACTTATCCGGACGGCCAGAGGGGTGGGGTAACAACCGCGAACATTGGTGTTACAAACGAGAGCATCAGTGCCGAACATTTGGTCAGTGCAATGAAGCTAAGCCCCGCCCTCAAGGAGGGTTCCCAGTATTATATTGTCGCCCGGTTCGGCAATTTCGGACCCATCCACTTTAACCCCATCAGGTGCAGAGCCGCAGTTGTAACCGATATTGGTGAGCCCAGAGCATTAGTAGCGCTCAGCAGCAGCAAGTCAAATATAATGCTGCCGCTTGAGGTCAGGGATTTTTCCGGAATTATCGATTTTTCAAACTTTTCTGCGGGTACATACCGTCTTGCGGCGGCTTTAGAATACGCTCCCGGGGAGAGAGCGGTCAAACAAATAGGAATACGAGTCCAGCCCCAGGGAGAACGGAGGGTTGTTGAAGTTGTGAAGTTAGAACAGGAGCTTGGAGAAGAAATACAGGTTCAATGGTAGCGAGCCGGCAAAGAGATTTTTTACTAAAGAAGCAAGCTGAATTGCCGATACAAGGCAAAGGAGCTGCAGAAGCATTGCCGGTTAATGGCTACAGAAAGGGACATTGACTTATGGCAAGGAAAAAAATCGGGAAATTTTTATCGGACGGCGTGGTAGTCCTCTGCGTATTAATCTTGCTCTGCGCGCTGAACCTCAGCGTCCAGGCAGCGATCGAAGGCAAAGCGATAACTTACACCATCTCCGGTTCAATACCAGGTCTGAGCGGCGTGACGATGAGAGGTCTGCCGAACAATCCTGTTACCGACCAGAACGGCAATTATAGTGACAGCGTTAAATACGGCTGGAACGGTACAGTTACACCGGTAAAGGCCGGTTACACCTTCGAACCAGCTAACAGGCCCTACCCCAAAGTTACCAGCGACCAAATTAATCAGGACTACACGGCAACGCTGAAGACCTTTGTTATTTCGGGCACAACCCGCATGGAAGGTGTAGTAATGGAGGGTCTGCCGGATAATCCGATTACCGGCAGCGACGGCACATACAGGGCCATCGTGGACTACGGCTGGAACGGCACGGTCACGCCAACGAAGGTTGGTTACATCTTCTCGCCAACCAGTAAGCCATACTCTGCTGTTACCAGGAACCAGATGAATCAGGACTACAGAGGTACACTGATTACCTTTACAATTTCCGGTTCCGCTGGAGTGGAGGGTGTAGTAATGAACGGCCTGCCGAGTAATCCGACTACGGGCAGGAACGGCATTTACAGCACCACGGTTGAATACGGCTGGAGCGGGACGGTCACGCCGACCAAGGATGGTTATACCTTTGAGCCGGCTGAACTGCCATACAGTGACCTTATCAGCGCACAGGCCAACCAGGATTACACTGCGAATGTGATGACCTTTACCATATCCGGCACGGCTGGTATGGACGGGGTAGAAATGAAGGGTTTGCCGGGTTCTGCTGTTTTTACTGATGTGAGCGGCTATTACAGCACCAGCATCGACTACGGCTGGAGCGGGACGGTCACGCCGGTAAAGGCAGGTTTCACTTTTGAACCGGCAACAATGAACTATACTAAACTTACCAGCGAACGGACCAATCAGGATTACAGTCCGAAAGTGATTACATTAACCATTTCCGGCTCCGTTGGTACGGACGGCGTAATAATGGAAGGCCTGCCTGGTGATCCGAATACCGGTGCAGGCGGCCCGTACAGTGCCACTGTTGACTATGGCTGGAGCGGTACGGTTACGCCCATAAAAGAAGGTTACGAGTTCACCCCGCCCAGTAGCGTATACAGTCTCATTAGCAAGGACCAGAAGAACCAGAACTACACTGCTAAAGAGATTACCTTTACGATTAGCGGTTCTGCTGGAACAGGCTCTGCGGTAATAAAAGGTTTTCCGGGTAAAGCCGTTATTAGTAAGGAGGACGGCACTTACATCGCCGTCATTAGGTACGGCTGGAGCGGCACGATTACACCGACAAAGGCAGGTTATATCTTTAACCCGACTGAGATACAATACCATGAACTTTTCGGCCCTGAGTTTGATCAGAGCTACATCGCAACGTTATCGAAGCAAACCATCTCTGGTACGATACGCTCTGACAAGGGCGAAACTGTCGAAGATGTATTTGTATTAGCAGACGCCGGCGGAGGTTCCGCGACAACCAATACTAATGGCGTGTACGAATTGACGGTGGATTACGGCTGGCGCGGCAAAATAACGCCGAGAAAGGTGGGCTATACCTTCAGACCGACTAATAAAGCGTACCCTGTTGTTACCAAGGACCAGACGAATCAGGGCTATACTGCGATACTGCAAACGTTCACCATCTCCAATGCGGTAATGGTCGGCGGAACACCTATCGAAGGTGTAAAGGTCTCAGCCAATAATGGTGGAGGCACCGGTATCACCAACACCAGGGGCAGATTCAGTGTTGAAGTTCCATACGATTGGACCGGTGAGATTACGCTGTCAAAAGAAGGTTTCGAGTTCCCAAGTAAGTCATACACTAACATTACGGAGAACTACAGGGATGATTTACCGGAATCGGCAAGGCGTCTTGCGCCAAGACCTACTGCGCCGAGACCTACTGCGCCAACACCTACGGCACCGACACCAACTGTACCGACTGCGCCCACACCCATTGTGCCGGACGCCCCTGAGTGGAAGATGCCTCCCGGGACGGCCCCTCCCGTTGCGCCTGCGCCAGCACCTGGTGTTGAGGAAGAGCCGAAAACACCTTTAGAGAGGGATATAGCCAAGATACGATCACAACTGGAAAACCTTCTGCTCAAGCAGGAAGCTCCTATAGAACCAAACCTGCTTGCTGCTCCACAAATACCGCTTGTCAGCAATATCTTTGTTGACGCGGATCTTACCTCGGTGCTTCAGGATATTGCAGCCATGTCTGGCGCTACCATTATCCCCGATGAGACGGTAGTAGATGTGATAATAAACTGCACACTTGAAAATGAGCCGCTTGATAGGGCCCTTGAGATAGTCCTGGCCGGCACTCCTTATGTTATCAAGAAGACACCATATTATTATCTGGTTTGTTCAGGGGACCCGGAAAGTGCGATGTTCCCGATTGTGAGCGAAACACGCCGGATAAAACTGAACTACATCCCGGCACCGGCAGCACTGGGACTTTTATCCACTCCTTTCCAGGCTTACGTCCAGGCCGAAATTGGCCGGCCCGGCGCCGACACCTACACAGTGGTCGTTACCGCACCGCCGGTTTTGATGGAACGTATCATCTCTGACCTGAAGAAAATCGACCGAGTCCGACAACAGGTCCTCCTGGATGCCCGCGTTGTGGTAATGGAACGCGGCGACCTGCTGAACTTGGGTGTCGAGTGGGGTTGGCCCACGATTAACGCCGGTCTTTTCACAAATCAGCTATTTGGGCGCGGGGCCGCGGGGACTGACTTCGGCGGCAAAATGGCGTCAGGTCTCCAAATCGGCTATTCGCCTGACAGAACATTCACCAATTCGCTGACCTTAGCCCTGAACCTCCTCTCTCAGAATGATGAGGCGACCATATTATCCAGACCTCAGTTGTTGGCTCAAGACGGCAAAGTGGCGGAAATCAATGTCATGACTGAAGAGTACTATATGATGACCTCGCAGGCAACCGATTTCTTCTACACCCGTTCTGAACTACAACAAATCGAGTCCGGCACCAAGTTAAGTATCACACCCCACATAGGTGACAATAATGATATTACACTTGAGCTGGCCATTGAGGTCAGTAACAGCATCCCTCGCGGCAGAGGAAGTGACCTTCCGGTCGTTACAAGGCGAACATCCTCTAACACAGTACGCATTCAAAACGGCGGAACAGTTGCCCTGGCCGGCCTGACAGAGAACCGAACACGTTTGGAGAAGAGGCGCACCCCGGGCCTCAGCAAACTTCCGCTATTGGGAGGGCTGTTTAAGAGTACGAACGATGAAGAGGCCAGCAGGGAAATCGCTGTCTTCGTCACGGCAAACATAATACCGGATGCAGGCCGACCCCTCGATTTTACCCAACCTCAGACGCCCGCAATTCAGGCTCCGATCAGATCGTTGGGTGGAGATTTTAAGACGAGTCTTCGGGAAAGTTTATCACGTCCGATGAGATGAAAAACGTATTAAAAGGAGACAAAAGAGTTGTGAAGCCGATTAGTCGCAAAACAAGAATTAGTGGCAGTGGCGTGATTATTGTGTCATTGCTGCTGACGCTTCTGGCTTTTGGTGTGGTTAGCTGTGCACAAAGAGGCTTTGAGGTCATACCGTTGAACCACCAGGAGGTACTTACCCTAAGCTCCGATGACATTGTACGAGTGATGCGACGAGCGGGCTTTTCCGATAATCAGATTCTGGGGTATGGAACAGACCTTCACGATGCACTATCCCGCTCAGGAGCAGCACAAGTCAAGATAAGCAAAAAACTGCAAGCTGTTTTTGCCATCAACGGTGATAGTGTGTACATCAGTACTCGTCTGAGAGGTAACTTCATTTACAATGTGAAAACAGGTTGGGTTGGTGTTGAGTAACCTCTGGCAGCACTGTCGCAGTTAAGCCGAGCACTTTCGCCAAAAGCGGTACGGTAGCATTCCCGTCCGGCTTTGCAGACTGTCCGTGATAAGAAACCCCAAATCGCAAGTCAATTACTGACACTTCACTATATGAAATATTTGCCCCCTGCTATGTGAGAATGCGGACAAACACCTGCCAAATTGGCACACAGGCAGAAGAACAAGAAAGCTGTAATTGCTTATTGTAACGGCAATTACAATTTTGGTTTGTTTGGGCACGCTGTTTGCACTTATTGAAGGTTAGGGTATGTCTGTAATTGAAATTTCGTCTGCGTAACAAAAGGGTCGGCTATGAAATTCGATAAATTCACACTAAAAGCCCAGGAGGCATTGGCAACCGCTCAGCAGATTGCGATGGCTAAATCGCATACTGTTATGTCAGGATTGCATTTATTAGACGCTGTTTGCGGCGAGGACAGCGGCATTGCGGTTGAGATTTTGAAAAAGATAGGCGCCAATGTCCCGCGAATTAGAGAGATGACCGAGAGCGAGCTTGGGCGGCTGCCGCAGGGCAGCAGCGGTAATCAGCTTATGCCGGACCCGGCCCTTAGTCAGGTTGTTCTGGATGCCCAAAACAGGGCGGATGCGATGGGCGACGAATACTTGAGTGTGGAGCATCTGTTCATTGCGCTGGCCTCGGTGCAAAGCGATGCGAAAGAGATTCTACGGCTCAACTCCATTACGCCCGAACAGATTGAGAGCGCCCTAAAAGAGATTCGTGGACCCCAAAAGATAACCGACCAAAATCCGGAGGACAAATACAAAGCACTGGAGCGCTACGGGATTGACCTTTTGGAGATGGCCCGCAAGGGAAAGCTCGACCCGGTCATCGGCAGGGATGAAGAAATTCGGCGATGTATGCAGGTCCTCAACCGGCGAACGAAAAATAATCCGGTACTAATCGGCGAGCCGGGCGTGGGCAAAACCGCAATTGTCGAAGGACTTGCTCAACGAATAATAGCAGGTGATGTCCCTACTGGTTTGAAGAACAAAAGGATTATCGCTCTGGATATGGGGGCACTGATAGCGGGAACAAAATTCAGGGGCGAATTCGAGGACCGGCTCAAAGCCGTGCTCAAAGAGGTCATCGCCGCTGGAGGGCAAATAATACTTTTCATTGACGAATTACATACCGTCGTAGGGGCAGGCAAAGCTGAAGGCGCCGTTGATGCTGGTAATTTGCTAAAACCATCACTTGCCCGGGGCGATCTGCGTTGTATTGGAGCGACTACCATCGACGATTATCGAAAGTATGTCGAAAAAGACGCTGCGCTCGAGAGGCGTTTTCAGCCGATTCTGATTGACCCGCCGAGCGTCGAAGAAACCATAGCCATCCTTCGAGGGCTAAAAGGCCGCTATGACACCCATCACGGGGTTCGCATTACCGACTCGGCGCTTGTCGCGGCTGCGACTTTGTCAAACCGCTACATAACGGACAGATGGCTGCCGGACAAGGCGATAGATTTGATTGACGAGTCGGCCTCGAAACTGCGGATTGAAAATGACTCGCTGCCTGCAGAGCTGGATAGTATTCGCAGAAAAATTGTTCAGCTTCAAATCGAACGTGAAGCGTTAAAAAAAGAAAACGATAAGGCAAGTAAAGAACGATTAAAAAATGCCGAAAAACAATTGGCCAAGCTGCAAGAGCAGGACAAAAATTTAACCGCACAATGGGAAAGTGAAAGAGGTGACATCGACCAGATAAAAACTCTGAAGGAAAAACTTGAAGATGCTCAAAACCAGTTCGAAGATGCCCAGCGCAAAGGCGACCTGGAGACCGCCGCCCGCCTGAAGTATGAAACCATTACGAATTTGAAAAAAGAGCTTGAAGAAAGAGAAGCTCAACTTTCCAAAGACGACAAAACTATAATCCGCAACGAAGTAACCGAAGAGCACATCGCCGACGTTGTCTCCAAATGGACGGGAATACCAGTTGCGAAACTATTAAGCGGAGAGCGAGAAAGATTAATGAAGATGGAGGATGCGATCCAGCAGCGCGTAGTCGGGCAGGACGAAGCGGTCGCGGCACTCTGCAATGCGGTTCGCAGGAGCCGGTCGGGATTAGGAGACCCGAATCGGCCGATAGGGACATTGTTATTCCTCGGGCCGACCGGCGTCGGCAAAACTGAGCTTTCCAAAGCGCTTGCGGATTTTCTGTTTAACGACCCGCACGCTATGGTTCGGATTGATATGAGCGAGTTTATGGAGCAGCATTCGGTGGCCCGGCTTATCGGCTCGCCGCCGGGCTATGTCGGCTACGAAGAAGGCGGACGATTGACAGAAGCCATTCGGCGTAAGCCATATTCGGTGATTTTGTTGGATGAGATTGAAAAGGCCCACCCGGACGTCTTCAATGTCCTGCTGCAGGTTTTCGATGATGGCCGATTGACCGATGGAAAAGGCCGAACCGTCGATTTCAAGAACACCGTTATAATTATGACCAGCAACATCGCCAGCCATCAGATTCAGCAGTTGACCGAAGAATCCGGCGCCGACTGGGAAATCGAGGCCCACGTCAAAGATGCGCTCAAGCAGCTCTTTAAGCCGGAGTTTTTGAATCGCATCGATGAGATAATCGTCTTTCACATGCTTGGCAAAGACGATTTGCGAAAGATTGTCAATATTCAACTTGATTACTTAGCTGAGCGTCTGAACGGCCGTAACATAAAGCTCGAAT
>JAIVYN010000102.1:0-12574 GCA_048635425.1 Candidatus Aegiribacteria sp. | reverse complement strand
ACGGTCATCCTCCTTGAGGGAACCCTTCCAGAGGACCTCCACGTTCAGCTCGTGGGCGGCCATTTCGGCACCGGCATGGACAGTCTTCCAGAATTCGTGAATTGTACCTTTCGGAATGACTGCAATGGTCATTTTTGAGTCAGCCGTTGGCGGCTCGTTTTGGCTTGTGAAATCCTTTTTGCTGCATCCTGTTAGACAAAAGCCAAGTACAGAAGCAAGTAAGAGAATTGTTGCTGCTCGTATCATGCTACATTCTTTGTAAAAAGTTCTGAGCCTGAGTATACTTTTCTAATTCGATGGCAGGAGCCGAATGGTCCCAAGTTTATATCGACGATGGCCGTCGTCATTTTCATGCGGCAGGGCGATTACCGGTGTGCCATCGCGCATTCCGATCGAGACATACAAATCATACGTGCCGGGCTGTGTTATTGGTGCGAAGCCGTACGTCTTCAGGGCCACAGCAAAAGTTGAAGCGATGGTCTTGACCGGGCTCTTGCCTTGTTGAGCAACGTACAGGTTGCGAACATTGAACGATTCGTCACAAAAGGCCGCGACGATTCCACCTTCTTCGTCCTTGAGGGTAAACGCAATAAAGCCTCCCGGATAACAGGGCGCTACTCCGGTGTTGGCCCATGTACTTGTGATGGTGAAAGGTTCACCCAGGCGAATCTGTTCGGGGAAAGCGGTCTTCTTTAGGTGAATTCGATATCCCATTCGCCGATTGATTTTCTCTATGATATCACGGTTTTCATTAAGCAGGATTCTCGGCCACCAGTGGATTGACATATAACTGGCGTGGTATTCTTCAACGGCCCGGAGCAAAAGCGAGCCGTCACCCCAGGCGTTTTTGCGTTTGCTTGAGCCATAGTGCTCGTGCTCCAGGATTACGGGCAGCTTTGGCCAGAACTCCTCGGCCATCTCTGCATGAAACCACGAGCGAGGTGGAGGCTGAACGCAGATGCTGTCGTCCCGCAATGTCACGCCTTTGGACAGGGCATAATCGGTGATAGGGAAATGTCTTCCCGGCTCGCCCGGTCCGGCAAAGTCGTCACTGATTGCCAGCAGGTTTTTTTTGAAGTGCTTGCAGTACAAGTCCACGTGTATTTTCCGCGATTCAAAATCGAAAGGTAGTTTGGAGCTGGCCCAGGTGTGTCCTTCACCCCAGACACCGAACGAACCGATATCGATAAATGCGACGTTAGGATTGCCGTCGTATCGCTTGGCCATGGCGGCCAGAAAGTGGTCGAGCTTTTTTAGAAAGACAGGGTCCTTGTAATCGGGCTCCCAGAACGGGCCATCTTCGTCCACACCCTTGCCGACTGTGAAATTGTATCCCTTAGCGCCGGCATCGTGGACCCATTTGGGTGTTGCCCATCGCATCCAGGATTCGGTGCTGCTTATGCGAAGGGCAATCTGCTTACCCTTATCGATCCAGCGCTGGGCGGGTGTGTCCAATAAAGACCAGTTGAATTTGCCTTCCTGCGGTTCGAGGAACGACCACGGCACCCGCAGATAAACACAGGAAAGGCCGGGGAAGTCATCGAGCGTATCGGAGGGCTTTAGCTTCGAGCCATAGTTGGTTATGATGTTCGAATAAAAGTGCATTGTCCAGCCCATCTGTGGATTGATGAGCGCCCGGCCGTGATCGAAGGGTTCGATAGTTTGTGCATTTGATTCTTGCGCCGGTGAGGATGCAGCGGCCAGAAACGTGACACCTAAAAGAAAAAATAGAAATCTATTCATGTTACCGTCGTCCTTATGCTTTTTGTACATTTTGTTACTTTTCATTATCGTTTATTATATCCATTATAGTAACTTCCCGCTTTTTTGCGCGATACTTTTCGGTCCTGGTTATTTTCACCCACCTTAGCTAAGCAGAGTTTCTTCTTACACATTGGCCTGAAGATATACAACGGACGGACTCCTCGATTTGACAAAGGTCATTCCAATTCGTGGTGGTGGTGAAAAAGAGTTGGAAATGCAAGGCAAAAATTGACTTTATTTTCCCCTTGATTAGCATCCTGGAAGGTGTACGATTATGATAGCTTAGATACAGAGGAATTTCTTGAAAGGGGATAAAATGGCCGGAAAGAGGAAAAAGGAAGAATTGTCGCGCAGGATAACAGAGCTTGTCGATAAGCTGCCGCTTTTCCCTCATAATATTGATGGGCTTCTGGCGACTGCGGTCAAGCCAAGTGAAGATAACAAAGACATACTTCGCTTGATTGAGAGTGATCCGGAACTTAGTACTGAGCTTTTACAGGTGGCGCGTTCTTACTATGGAACCGCTGCGGACATCAAAACAATCGAGGATGCTGTGAATCACGTTGGTCTGAGGGCTTTGGTACAATTGATTGGAATCTCATACGCCAGAAACGCAATCCAGGAAGAATTCGCCGCGCTGAAATATCTTAATGAATACATTGACCACTCGGAAGACATTTCCACAAGCTGTCGTATTCTGGCCGAGGTTTCCGGCATACCGAAAGGTGAGCTTGAAATATATACCATAGCAGGGCTGATCCATGATGTGGGAAGGTTGGCCATCATGGTATCGAGCAACAGGACCAGCGCTCATGTGTTGGGCACATTATGGGATAAGATGGCATCGGTTATTCACGACGAAAAACTAACATTGGGGACTAACCACTGCGATATAGGAATGCGAATCTGCCGTAAGTGGAATTTCTCCCCCATTATCCAGGAAGGAGTTTTAAGGCATCATACCCCGCTTTTTGATAGTGACTTTAGTTTTGCCGGCGCTATAATATTCATTTCACATTTTTTGTCGGCGAGCGATCCCAGTGGAGAAATTCTTTCGACATTGATGGCTTCTGAAGTTTTGTCCAAGCTGAACTTAACGTCGACTGATTTTGATAAGGCAAAAAACATATACAAATCACGCGCCCTGAACAGCATTTGACAGTCTGCTCCGGCCAGGCACTTATCACTTAAATTTTTCAGAGAGTACGGAACAACCGGATTCCTTGATTTTAAAAACGACGGAACAGCCGCTCATGCAGACTTGCTAACGTCGTCTCATATCGGGATGATTGTGAGAGCAAGGCTGATTCAATGTGTGACAAATTTCAACAAAATGGGTTGGAATTGAGGATGTGTTTTAGGTATTATAATGGCTTATTAGTATTTGCAAAACAAATGACACTAAAAATTTATAGAAGAGGCAGGCTTTACGGGCAAGACCACCCCCAAACAAGTTTGAGGGTGCCACCCTGTATTCCATTGATAATTCAAAGCTCAATAAAAGTCAGGAGAACATGGTTGAATCGAGACTAAAAGGAGTAAAATCATGATTAAATTGGGAATGCATGTAGATAATTGGCGTCACTTCGACGTGTCGTACGAGGTCCCTTGTCAGGTCGCTAAAGACCATGATATGGAGTACGTAGAGTTCGGTACGATTGACGGGGACTACTTTGTTCAGGCGTTGGGGTATAATCCCCACATACTGCTTCATTCCGACCCGATGAAACTCAAGCGATACTTAGACTCGATGGGATTGAAGGTCTCGCAGCTTGATGCGGCCTACCCGATGTCGTCTCCAGAGGGTCAGTACCGCGGTATCGGCTACACCATTCGGTCTATTCAGTTCGCTAAAGCGCTTGAATGCCCCTGCGTGGACACTACAGACGGCGGCAGCAAGCCGCAGGGATACACCGATGACGAAGTAATGGCGCTCATAAAGCAGTACTATCGTGTGGTGCTGGAATGGGCTACAGAATACGACATTATCATCAATGTAGAGCCGCACGGTCCATACACGACCAATCCGGATACTATGGAGCAAATCCTGAGCTTTTTCGACTCGCCCTATTTGAGACTAAACTTTGATACAGGCAATGTGTTCATCGCCGGGCAAGACCCGGTGAAGTTCCTCCGACGGTTCCGAGACAAATTATCGCACTGCCACATCAAGGATGTCAGCGAAGAGCTTGCGAAGGCTGTACGGGGCGGGCAGACAGGAATAGCCTCGTCTGTGGTGAGTATCGGTGAAGGTGTCAATGCCGATAATATAGCTGGGTGTATCGAACTGCTGAAAGAAATCAACTGGGATGGTGTTATCTCCATAGAATGCGAAGCAGCGCCCGGCAAGATTGAGCAAAGCATCGAGTGGCTGCGTAGTAAAATCTCCTTTTGAAGTAAGTGCCTAAAGTTTGAAGTGCCTAAAGTTGTGGATTATATTTTCACTTTAGCTCACTTTAGGCACTTTTAATTCATTAGCTGTTTGAAAAACGACCTATCAACAACAAAAAGACTAAAATAGCACAAGAGAAAAGCGGATTTTTCTTGCCTTTCAAATTCCTTTCTGTTATATTGTATTTTGTTGCGGATCTATGTTTCATGGGTTGGGTCTTATTTCAACACGGGAGGTTGTTGGTTCGGACGGATCGTTGTTTTGTCACGGGCCAGCTTGAGGAGTCAGCTATTATGAATAGCACAATAAGTAAGGTGTGCATTGTCATTGTCTGTTTAGGTTCAATTGTGTATGCTGCGGATGCTCTCCAAGGGTCTTCACAGCTCCCATCCGATAAGACCAAACGCGAGATGCAGATCGAGTCCGCGATAGGCGGAAGTTTACCCGAAGATACGAGCCCGCGCTTGATGGTAAGGGAACTGCTCATCAGCGGCAATACCCTCATATCAACAGAAGAGCTGCTGGGTAGGATGCCATTGGTATATAACGCCTCGGACAAACCTTTACTGAAGGCCGAAAGCCAGTATCTTTATGACCTTAGAGTCATCCATGACATAGTATCTCAGCCAGGCCTGCCTCGAATGATTTCGTCAAGGACTATTCAGGGCTTAACACAATATATATTGTCCGTGTACGAGGACAATCATTACGCAGGTATATATGTTTATGTGCCGGAAGCGTCGATTAAAGACGGTGTGGAGCTGGTGAATGGGCTCTTATTCATAAAAGTTCTCGAATCCCCGATTACGGAATCCAAAATAGAGTTTTACGATGCCGACCAGAACAAGGTTGAAAAGGGTTATCTTCGGCGTTCTACCATCGAGAAGTGGTCACCGCTGAAAATGGGTGAGCTGGCAAATCGCAAAGCGCTGGATGATTTTGTCAATCTTCTCAATCTCAATCCCGACAGATATGTAGCTGCCATTGTCTCGAGAGGCGCCGAGCCGAACACGCTGGCCTTGGGGTACAATGTTTATGAAACGGATCCCTGGCATTATTTTATCCAGCTCGATAATTCCGGTACAAAGGACAGGCAATGGTCTCCGAGAATCGGCCTGATTAATACCAATCTTCTCGGCATAGACGATGGATTCACCGCTGTTTATCAGGCCGCCGCAGATTCAAGTATTGATGACAATTATTCGTTGTTCGGAAGCTACGACTTTCCACTAATGGGTCCTCGACTTCGCCTTCAGCTTTACGGTGCATACAGTGAGTTTGACATAGTCCCGGAAGCTGGCCTGTTCAATTTCCTCGGAAGCGGTTCATTCTACGGCGGCGTATTGCGTTACAACGTTTTTCAGACGAACGGGTGGTTCTTTGATGTTACCGGTTCGCTAAGCCACGAAAGAAGCAAGATCGCTTATTCAGTGTTCCCTGAGTTTCTCAGCAGTGATGTCAAGATGGATTTATGGGGAGTTGGGATTGATATTCATCGCTTAGATGATATGTCAAGTACCTCTTTTACCTTCAACAGGGTTGAAAGCATGGGTGGTTCGGGCAGTGCGGAGTTCACGGATGCTCGACCGGGCTCAGATCCGGACTTTAGTATTTATAACATCTCAGCTCACCACAATCGGTACCTGGATCAAAACAAAGTTCAGCAGCTAAGGGGTTCTTTCAGGTATATAACGTCCAACGAAAGATTGGTCCCTGCAAAAATGACTACCTTCGGGGGAATGTACTCTGTTAGAGGCTATGATGAATATGAAATCGTTGCCGATGGAGGCGTACTTGCATCAGCTCAATATGAGTTTGACCTGGTGAAATATAAGCAGTCCAGGCAGATTGATGAATCCAATCCCTCGACTTCGCTCGGGACAGGGCCGGACGAAGTTGAGTCTAAGAGACTTCAGCTCAAGAAGCTGGCCCCGTTGGCTTTTATTGACTTTGGCCAAGCCAGAATAGAAGACCCTATCGGTAGCGAAAAGGGAGCAGAGAGCCTCCTTTCGATGGGCGTAGGTACGGTCCTGGAACTTGGTGATAATTTTAGTGCAGGTGTGTATTACGGCTTTCCGCTCAAAGCAACAGATGACACCCAGAGAGGGAAAGGCCGACTGAACGTAAACCTTATGTTGCGATGGTAGTAATCTTGCCCGGCAATAACAAACGAGATTAAAATTAAAGGGGGGGACAAACATGTAAAATTAAGATTGATGTAGGGGGGAGTAGGAGAGTAGGTGATGAAAATCACAAGAAGATTGCAACAGAGATATTTTAGACTGAGCTTAGTGTTCATAACGGCATGTTGTTTGTTTCTCAATATGCCGCTTCCAGTTGCGCAGGCCACACCGACCGCAGCAGAGGTTGTTGCAGGCTCAGCCGCCGTTGTTCAAGCCGGCAACACCACCAATGTACAGATGGTCTCCAACCGGGCTGTGATCGACTGGGATAGTCTGGACACTTCTTATAATGAGACCCTCAATTTCCTGAAGGAAGGTAACTTTGCTGTGCTGAACAGAGTCGTTAATGGAGGTGCGACGCGGTTTGACGGCTCGCTGTTTGCTGAGAATGGCAGCGTGTTTATTGTTAATAGGCAAGGCCTTGTCTTTGGCCCTACCGCCTATATTCAGGCCAGCCAATTTGTCGGCTCCAGCCTGGATATAACAAACACTGACTTTATGAACGGACAATACGCATTTGCGGGCGGCAATGGGGCGGTCGTCAATTATGGTGATATTACCGCCCAGAGCGTTGCTCTGATAGGCAAGCAGGTCCTGAACGCCGGGGAGATTACAAGTCCAGAAGGATATGTTGTAATGGCTGCTGGTGACAGGGTGCTGCTTGGAAAGCCCGGCGAAAGTATTTTTGTTGAATTAGACTCCGCTGGAGTTTTAGAGCCGATGGATACTCAAATATCGGATGTGCCTGCTGATGTTACTAACGAAGGTTTAATCAAAGCTGAAGGCGGGACAATAGTTCTTGCTGCCGGTGATTCCTTTTCCAGGGCTGTTGCTAATATCGGCACTCTCTCTACGGCGGCCGGGAAAATAACAGTCGATGCGGCACGCGTCGAAAACAGGGGCACGATCAATGCAGATGCCGTCGAAGGTGAGGGCGGCAGTATCAGCTTGACTGCCACTGAAGAAGTTTTACTTGGTTCAGGCAGCCTGACCACGGCAAACGCCGGGGCCAACGGCGACGGCGGCAAAGTTATCGTACAGTCCGAAGGTACAGCTATCCTAAGCAAAGGCTCGCTGATTGAAGCACGAGGTGGCAGCGAGTCAGGCAACGGCGGATTTGTAGAAATCAGCGGCGACCACTTTGTTTTTGCCGGTGACGTTGATGCCTCGGCGGCAAATGGGAAATTCGGCACGTTACTGATTGATCCCGACAATATTGTTGTTAAAGACGGCGATGGTACAAATACTACGGATACTCTTTATGAAGAACAGCTTGAAACCCAATTAGCTGATATTTTTCTACTGGCAGATGAATCCATTATTATGGAAGATTTGATTGATAACGAGCTTGATGCGGACACCAGGAACGTTACCTTTCAAACGACAGGCACTGATAGCTTCATCTCTTTCCATCAAAGCGATACAATATCAACAACTACGGGTAATATCGTTATTGAATCTGGTGGGGGCGGCATCAATATCGGAAGTCTGGAAACCGGTAAAGAAGGCGGCGGAGATAAAGTTCCTTCAGGTAAAATTACTGTTACCACTGATAATGGAGGTGACATAATAACAAGAGACCTGCGTATTACCAGCGGATGGGGTTCTGGTGAAATTGATGTTGATGCTTCCGGCAGCCTGACAATTGACGGCGATGTTTCGGTTGGGAAAAAGGGGGCCGCGATACTTAATGTTCCAAACGGCGCGGATGCACAAGCCACGATACGTTTAAGTGCCGGTGAAGATGTGGTTCTTAACGGTGACGTCGGCGCCTATTCTCATGGTAAGGAAGACTCCCTTCCAGGGGGCGTAACCACAGCCGATGTCAGGATTTACGCAGGTACTAATGATGAGCCTACAAGTGGGGATGTATTTATAAACGGCGATCTAACAGCGATGGCGAAAGCCTCAAGCAAGGGGACATCTGAAGCGACTATAGAGGTAGACGCATGGGGAAATATCTACTTCGGGCCAGAAGCCGCAAAACCTTTTGCTGATGCGGACAAAGCTCACGTGGAAAGCTATGTGTCGGCTATAGAAACAGATGGTGGAGATATTGCAGAAATTATAATCAATGCCGGCGGCAACGGTGGCGATGGTGACGGAGACGGTGACGGTGACGGAGACGGCGATGGCGATGGTGATGGAGACGGAGACGGTGACGGGGATGGAGATGGCGATGGTGACGGCGATGGTGACGGTGATGGCGATGGCGATGGCGACGGTGACGGTGACGGTGACGGAGACGGCGATGGCGATGGAGATAGGGTATTTACGGAGGCGGCGCCGATTGGTGAAAAAGTAGAATTGGCAATTTTGGGTTGTCCGGCTCTAATGAAGTGGGCGGCTGATGAACTTGGAATTGACGAAAGGAGAATCTATATTTGGGCAGCAATTGCTCTGGCTTTTGATATGGACATACAGCCGTGCGATGCATGTGCAAGACTCAAGGATACAACTACAATTTTACGGGATACCGAAGGGACTTATATAGCTGCTTTGGCAATGGCAGTAAATCAATTTGCTTCGGTGACCGCTCCACCATCTGAAGAGCAGATGGCATCAATCGCCGAGGCAATATCACTCCACGGCGGTGATGACACGTATTATGCCACAGCCGGACAGTGGCTTGACGCACTCGTAGAATATATCGAAATCCTTAGCACTGACATGGGATGGTCGTTAGACGAGGCGGTAGCATTAGTAACGGACAAGTATGCTGCACCTGCAATAGAAGGTGCTGACGCGAATCTTGCTGCATTTATTGCGATGCGCTTAGCGGATCTCGCCGACTAACCTGCCGAGCCGTCGGCTCGTCGCGGCTGGTGAGATAAAGTCGAAAGGAAAGAGGGGCTGGATTTAAGAGCAAAGTGATTCCGGGGTATCATATCCCTTCGTAATCATCCTCTTCAAACGTGTCGAGTATCTTCAAGATCGCCATCAGATTGTGCTGAACATTATCGCAACGAACCTGGTTGTCGTAAACCGTAGTCCTTATTCCGCCTCGTGCGTACTTCCGCTTGGATTCGGATATATAAAACATATCGATTTCATCAGTAAATTGGAGCTGCATGACACTGCGAAGCCCGCGTACTATTGCAACACGGTAAGCATTCATGCGCTTCTGGTCTCCTATCTGGCGGGCCAGCCGGAACGCGTCGATCAAACCTTGAAGGTATGCTCCTGTGGAAGAGGCATGTGGAGGGCCGAAAGGACGATTCGGATCATAAAAGCGACCGGCAGCATCACGATATATGATGTCGTCTCCCCACTGCTGTATGCTCAACAGCCAGTCATTCATCTCGAAGATAAGATCCTTGAGCCTGTCATCTCCTGTCTGTTTCCACATCCTGTAATAAGCCTCGGTATGCCACGGAATGAAGGCGGGGTTGCGGTGACTTGTAAGGTGCCACTTCCGGTAATATTCGAACGAATCCATAAACCGTTTGAGCAACTGTTCATCCTTCTTCTGTTCATAAAGAATCGACCACAGTAACAGGGTTTCCCCGGGATAGAAGTTCTGGTTATCATTGCGTTCTTTCGGCCTGTAAAATGTATTGAAAGAGCCATCCGTTTTCCACAGGGATTCGATCGTCCGTCTGAGTGCAGTCTCCTGCCGGGACCATTTCTCGCGCTTCGGATGCTCAACAAGAGCCGTTGTCGTAATCGCCAGTGCCCCCAGTTTGACTTTGTTGTTCCATTCAATAAGGCCGTATTGGCCTTCTTCGTGATAGAATTGCCGGAGATTGTAATCAATGTTTCGCTCAATCACGCCCCAGAGCTCTGAATCATTTCTTTCGGCCGCAACTTTCTCAAGTGCTGTAGTTGCCATCCACAGCCTGATCATGTTTCTTGCCTGTGATTCCTTTCCCCTGCTCGGCCAATACTTGTAGGTGAACCTTCCGTTCTTATGAATATTGTTTAACATCCACTCGATGGCCAGGTCCGCCGTCTTCTGTGTGTTTTCCTGCGTAACATCGCTCAGCGGGACAAATGTATTTCCTCTGTCCATTAGAACAGCTTTCTTTTTGCCGAGCTTAACCAACACCTGGACGCCCTCAAATGTGCGATGATGAACCTCGTTCTGCATCTGGACATTCGTAAGCTTGTTGTTCTCCTGGAAGAGTTCGAGCAGACGCTTATTGGAACGATTGCTTGCTATTGCATAAGTTGGAGCGAAGCGTTCAACCTTGCTCCGGTATGATAATTCAAAGCCTCGCATGCCTCTGTGAATATTGGTTAATGCTCTTTTCCTGTCCTTACTGCTGTCCAGGTTCCGAAAGGAATGACTGAGTACTATCTCGAGCGTGTCAATACTATTAACCTGCCCATCTTTCAGGGCTCTCTTGGCATTTTGAACAGCGTGCATGAGCGTTTCAGACAGACCTTTATCCGTTTCCCACGTATCTGCCAGACGTTGACCCTTATGGCGTAAAGCTACATAGACAGTCTGTGGCGCGTGTGAAAAACGGCCGGCGAGAGCGTTATCAGTGATCTTCCCGTTGTGCCATATGTGCTTGAGAAGCTTTGCGAACAGTTCCAGGTCTTTTTTGTGAAGTATATTGTCATCAAAGATGCGTCGGCCACTCGTGCCGTGCTCCTTCCCGCTCTTTTTCGAATCCAGGCAGGATGCCGAAACGATAACTACAAAAAGCATAAGCAATATATTCAGTCTGAATATTCTCTTTATCATTGTACCGGCTATATTTTAACGTGCATCTACCTTATCAAGGAGTATTTTACAGGCAAACTGTAATTGTGCAATCTCGGGGGGAAATATCCCCCTTGCCCTTGCCGCATTTCTGCAAGATCTTGTCTAAAAGTCATGGCCCTGCACGATCCAGAGATTTTCCTTGACGGGAAGGAGGCTAATTTGGTATAAATACAAATAGTGAAGCTTGTGCCGTTAGAGAGCCAGCCCTGAATTAGCCGAAGGGGCGGGTATCTGTGAATCTTTGGTCTTCCAGCGGTCACGATTTTTGCGGTTTTGTGATAGAGGAGGATTATTATGTGCAGGAAATCCATTCTTTTAATTTCTTTTGCTTTTGTGCTGAGTCTGGTTCTGGTAAGCGTAGCCGATGCTGCTGACGCTGATCTTGTCGGCTGGTGGGCGTTCGATGAGACATCCGGGACGACCGCCTATGACTCAAGTGGCCATGGCAACCACGGCACACTTCAAGGTGACCCGCAGTGGGTAGCAGGCCGGACAGGCGGTGCCCTGGAGCTCGACGGTGACGGCGACTATGTGGATGTCGGCAGTGTGGGGATAAGTGGGATGGATACGAGGACACTCACCGGCTGGGCAAAGGCAAGTACTACAAACATACCAAGCTGGACGAGCGTTTTCGGCTTCGCTCCGGATGGCGACACTGATGGCACTTATTACGATATTGAGGTGGACGACGCGGGCAATTATGTTGTCTACGTGGGCGGCTGGGAGGGTATCTTCGGCCCTGTTGATACTAATTGGCACCACTTCGCTGCAACATATGATGGAGAGGGGGGGGATTGGTATTTGGATGGTCAGTTGATTGATAGCTCGTCTGGAGCTATAGGGACAATTGACCAAGTGAGAATCGGTGTGAGACTCAGCAATACAAATTACTTTCCGGGCCTCATTGACGATGTCCGCATCTACAACAAGGTGCTGACGTTAAGCGAGATAAAAAAGCTGATGGCCGGTCCAAGGGCCTATGATCCCATCCCAGCTAATGGTGCCCTCTATGAAGATACGTGGGTGAGCCTTAGCTGGTCGCCGGCAGATACCGCGGTCTCGCACGATGTGTACTTCGCTGACAATTTTGACGATGTAAACGACGGCAGCGGCGAGACATTTCAAGGCAACCAGACCACAACGTATTTTGTTGTCGGTTTTCCTGGTTCTCCTTGTCCGGTCGGTCTTGTTCCAGGCACGACATATTACTGGCGGATTGACGAAGTTGAGGCCGACGGCACTACGATACACAAAGGTGTTATCTGGAGCTTTACGGTTCCAACTAAGAAGACCTACAATCCCAATCCTGCTGATGGCGCCGAATTTGTAGATCTCAATTTGGTGCTCACATGGACAGCAGGTTTCGAAGCGAAATTACACACCGTATATTTCGGCGACAATTTTGATGATGTCAACAATGCCGCCGGAGGACTCCCACAGGGACCTGCAACCTACATTCCCGGCCCGCTTAAATTAGCTAAGACTTACTACTGGCGGGTTGATGAGTTTGATGCCGTCACC
>JAIVYN010000101.1:0-12791 GCA_048635425.1 Candidatus Aegiribacteria sp. | reverse complement strand
CTGGCTGCGGCTTCGGCTGGCGGTGTCAGCAAAACTCGGACTACCAACCAGTAGGCCTGCGTTTTGCTTCCTTGCCAGCCTTGTCCTCGCTCAGCCAAAAACGAAACCTAATTTCTTTACCAGTCCTTAGTATTACTACCATAACAAGTCACCATCACTATTAGAGCAATCTTGATTGCGGTAAGAGCCGTTCTTATAGGCCAATCTCCTGAAAGCAGGGGGGTAAAAAATCCGATAACCGGCTTCTAAAATCGTAACAACCCGCACATCACACACAATCGCCACAACGAAAAGACAAAATACAAAACCAGGTGACTAATTCCCAAAATATGGCTTAATCCACTTACGTCTATTGTCGATACTTTAGTTAACGCATTCTGGTAATCTTGTGAAAAGATGCTGGTCGGGAATCACACAAGGAAGCGGCAATAATAGCGGGGCGACAGGGTCCCGATTGTAAATCAAGAATCAAATTTGGCTCCGAGGGAGGGTGTATGAGTCAGTTGCTGGAAATTCTTGGTAGGGCGATAACCATCGATATTGCCGATTTGATATGGCATTGGTTAAATGCAGCCAAACTTCCGAAAGACGACAGCCAAACTGCCCGATACGGGCAGCTAAACCAAGCCATTGAGCTAATTGGTGTTAGGAAGCTCGATGCCGCCGCTGAACAGATGAGATTATATCTGTTTGAAAATCCTTCCTGCACATACGGGCGCCTGGCAGCCGCCGCCATTTGTCTTTATAATAACCATCTGCAGGAGGCAATCAAAGAGCTAAACTCGGTTTATCTCCGCGAGCCGAATAATACAATGGCTCTTTATGCTCTCGGCTATTGTTACGAACGGCTCGGCAAAGAGTCTCAGGCAATCGAATTCTATCAGGACTGTTTGAAGTTCAAGAGCTATTTACAGCTTCCCGCCCAGCGATTGGCTGCCATTTACTTCAAAAATGGCCAGCTCGAAAAAACCATAGAGCAATATGAGATTTTGAAAAATGAATACCCCGACGACATATCAACACTTGTAACGCTTGGGCATCTGTATATTGCCACCACCAGATATATGCAGGCTATCGAAACGTTTAACACCGCCATCTTAATACATCCGGACAACTTCCACAATCAGGATGATATAGACCAGCTTTTTGCCGAGGGCCAATTCCAGGAGGCATTGGAGCGACTTGAGGATTTGTTGCAGGGGCAACCCAACAGGGCCGATTTGCTTATGAAACATGCCGATGTCCTTCGTGTGCTGGGTGCTTGCGATGATGCTGTTTCGCAGTACGAAGAGGCCCTGCGTATCTGTCCCGATTTCTTAGAGGCCACTATAAAGCTCGGCACACAATATTTACAACTGCACCAGGAACGGCTTGCCGCCCAACAATTCAACAAGGCCGTTGAGATAAATGACAAAATAGTTGATGCATACATCGGCCTGGCAACTTCCCAAAAATTGGCCGGCAACCTCTCAGACGCCGTCGGGACATTATCACTCGCAGCGGCGATTCAGCCAAATAGTACACTGTTATTCGCCGAGACTGCTGCTTTGCGATTCCAGGACGGCCTTAGGGAGAATTTGCCTTTTGATAATCAATATGATAATGTACAAGATGACCCAATAAATCTTACCAGGGCTGTAATTGACGCGCACCGCCAACAGATCACCCATCGTCCGCAAAACCCGGATTTGTATTATAGACTTGGTGTGCTGATGATGAGCATAGGAAGGTTAGCCGAATCCATTCAATCATTCCAAACTGTGTTGGAGATCAATCCCGATTATAATAGGGCCAGAAGCAAATTGGCCATCTGTCTGTTTGAAATCAACCAAAAAGCCGAAGCCCTCGAGCATCTGCCCGGTCCTGACCGTCTCGATAAGGATACGCTTGAGCTACACTATAAGACGGCCTTGCTTTATTGCGATAAGGTAAAGTTCGCATCGTCCCTTATGAACCTTGAGCGTTACTTAGAGAAAAATTTCGCACGTCCGGATGCTGCGGTGAACATCTCAATAGTCCTCCAGAACTTGGGCCTGTTAGACAGGGTAACTACTATGTGGGACAATCTCTCAGATACCGCCGAGAAGGCGATTAACGCCGATTATCCATTTTAGTTGGAAGCCGACAAAAAAACTGTTCCATTGCTCCTCCATCGCTCCTCCATCGGTCCTCAATTGTTTCTTGCCATTCCTGCGTGAAAAGAAATCACTAAGTGGCATTGACAGGTACCTTGCATTGCGATATAGCGCGTTTTACGAGTATCTGCAAGGTTTTTTGATAAAATATGGTAAATTAGCGTGTTCCTTCAAAAAAACGCAAATAGTACTTATTGCTTAAAAAAAGCTGAATGAAACATAACATATATTATAGGACGTTGATAATCGCACATCAAAAAAGCATCTCAGAATTGCAACTATTCAGGATTTTTTGATATTTTTTTAGGTAGAGTATTCAGATATCGAGGGATAGCGTTTTTTTCGAACATGCAAGTCATACGCTCAACTATTTTAATAACTTTATTTTACAATTTTCTGCAAGCAGATTCACCTTTTTTGTTTAACGATGAGTTATTATTTCGAAGGGAAAAGAGCCACCTTTTTAGGAATGATTAGTTTTTTTATTCTTTTGAATGTTAGAAGAGTTTTTGTAAAGCTCTTATGAACTATGAATTCTTGTGATTTTACTGGCTTTGTGGTTCGAAGTCGTTGAAGGTATCGTCGGCATCGTGTCTTTGTTGGTCTTTTTTAACAGATTCCGTCCATTATCGTTTTTCTATTGGGGTCGCCACAATGTAAAGGATAAATGGTTGGCTTGAAAGATTTACAATCCCTGCATTCCTCTTTCATCATAATTTAAGTCCGATAATCTGGCCGGATGGATCACGCAGCGATAAGGGTCTGCCTAAGATTTCGTAATGCAGAATCGCCATTCTTAAATCCTCTGGATCAGTGAAATCGGCCAAAACTTCGGAAAGATATTTTGACTCAGGAAATTCGGCCATACCCTTACGTTTGCCTACCAATCTTTCAACGGCTTTGGTAGTGACTTCTGGAAGGGCTTCGATACCTGTCTGGAGTTCCGGGAGCTCTTCAAAGTCGGGCTGCACTTGTGGAGTCGGTATCGACAATTCAAGGCCAGGCCTTTTAGCTTTTGCCGGCGGTATTGTGGGTTGGACACGGCTCACTTGTTTGGCTTCGGCAGCGTATTTACGTACAGCGGGAGCAGGCTGAGGACGATCAAATTTTTTGGGTGCCGGCTGGGCAGAAGGGCGAGACTCTCGGTCTTCCGTAGGCTCGAAAGCTTGCTGAATCTCCCTGACGAATTGTTCCAGCACCCCCCTGCTGCCTTCAGGTTTACGTTGTGGCTTACGGATTTGTTGTTCATCAGCTTGCTCTTGCTCCTTTTTTTTCCCCTTTGCTTTGAGGATAGTTGCGAGCCCATATACAGCCGCCACAATCACGAGGATCAGTATGTTCATCCAGCCGCCAGGGTCGCGGCTCTGGGCAACTAAAATGATTTGTGCCAGAGAATAGTTCATATATTGTAAAGCTAATCGATGTCAGGCTATCAGGGTACCAGATTATCAGGTTATCAGAATATCAGGTTAATTTTGCCTTTTCTTAGTATCCTGATTTTCTGATATTCTACACCCTGGTATCCTGCATTCCTGATACCCTGCTGCTATTCTTTCTTTTTCGGCTTTGCGATGGAGTCACGCATCGAGGTATCGGCCATGATGTTTTTCATTCTGTAATAGTCCATAACGCCGAGATTGCCCTTCTTGAAGGCTTCAGCCATCGCTAATGGTACCTTTGACTCATTTTCTACAACGAGCGCTCGCATTTCCTGCTCGCGTGCCACTGCCATTGCCCTGCGTTTTTCCGCTTCGGCCTTTGCTCTTTCCAAATCGGCATAGGCCTGGGCCTTCTGGAGCTGGGCGCCGATATTTTCACCTACATCGACGTCGGCAATATCAATGGAAAGAATCTCAAAAGCCGTTCCGGCATCAAGCCCCTTGGACAAAACCGACTTGGAAATATTGTCCGGGTTTTCTAAAACACTTTTGTACGTTATGGCACTACCGATGGTGGTAACAATTCCTTCGCCCACGCGAGCGATAATAGTTTCTTGAGTGGCACCGCCTATCAGTCTTTCGATATTAGCACGGACAGTTACGCGGGCCTTTGCTTTTAACTGGATGCCATCCTGAGCAACTGCATCTATAGTGCCTCTGCTCTTCTGAGGGTCGGGGCAATCGATGACCTTGGGGTTGACGCTTGTCTGGACCGCATCGAGAATGTCACGACCAGCCAGGTCGATTGCCGTGGCCGTCTGCAAAGACAAATCGATATTTGCCCTGCTGGCGGCGATTAAGGCGCGAACAACGTTTGGAACATTGCCGCGGGCCAAAAAATGGCTTTCCAAATCTCTTGTTGTTAGTGTCAGACCAGCCTGGATGCCGGTTATTTTGCTCAGAACTATTGTCTTTATATCGACCTTTCTCAGCCACATTCCGATAAGCTCGGAGAATTTAACGTCGGCCCGCGATAGTTTGGCCTGCAGCCACAGCCGGAAGAATTTTAAGAACAGCATCAGGAAAACAAACGCAACAAGGATTACTATGACCAAAAGAGCTATTCCGACAACTTCTACGGGATTCTTTTGCGCTAAGATCGTGTTTGTTAATTTATACATACTTTTGTCCTTTCATTAACTGTCTTCTATCATACGAACGGTCAACTGTGTACTCTCCACGTCGATGACCTTGACCTTTTTATCCTTATCAATATATCCGCCTTCAGCCACACATTCAACTCTTTGTCCCGAAAAATCACACATTCCTACCGGCCGCAAGGGCGTAAGCACGACACCGACCTCACCAAGCATCTCTTTTAATTCGGACGTATCAGGTATGGCGTCGCCCTGCTGCCGTTCGGGGGGAGTAAGTGTAACGCTTTTGCCGAATCTGCTTTTTGGGAATATCTTGTAGGTAAAAATCAGTACCCCCGGTATCATTACAAATGCAATACCTACCCCTATCCAGCCGGCGGTCGCACTGTGCTGAAAAAATATCACTGCACCGCCGATTAAACACGCCAGCGCGCAGAGACTTATCAGCCCGCCGCTCGGCACGAATACTTCTGCTATTATCAGAACCGCACAGGCAAAATAAAGAAAAATAGCAAAAACCAGCCACCACATAAGTTTACTCCTATGATTGATTTCCTACTGCTTTGACTACAACTCTGTTGCCGTGAATTTCAATTATCTCGACCTTTGTTCCTTTGTCAAGGAACTCGGCTTCAGCCACTACATCGACTATCGCATCGCCGAATTTTGCTTTTCCCGTAGGCCTCAGTATCGAAACCACCTCGCCCGTATCACCCAAGCTTACGCTTACGGTTTTACTTTCGGGCGGAGTGGTCATACTCAATGGTATTTCACCGCTCTGCCTTGGTACCGCCGGGGCAAGTATCAGCCCGCTAAGGAACTGAATCCGCGGCAGATATTTTGACAACACCCACGCCAAAACAATAAATCCGACGAATCCCACCGACAGCCCCACGACTCCCCAGGTGAAATCACTCCAGGCAACTGCATCTTGGGGCCAGGGTAATTTGTCCGGCGGATTCTTGATTAGCATACCGAATAAGCCGGCGAAAATACATACAATTCCCAAAAAACCTGCGATCCCGAAACCAGGCAGGACCAAAAATTCGACCAGGAGAAGAAGTATTCCTAAAACAAATAGCGCCACTTCCACCCAGTTAGCCAATCCGACGAGGTATTTGCTGCCAATTATGATTGTAAAGCATATAACCGCCGCCAGGCCGGGCAGACCCACGCCCGGGGTGTTAAATTCAATATAAACCCCCAACATGGCGAGCATAACAAGCACAGCCATCACTGCCGGCGAGTTTATCCATCGCACCATCTCTTCCGACCAGGTAGTCTCAAGCACCATCGGCTCGCCGGCAAAGGTTACGCCGTCGCGCTTGGCCAAAAAGTCAAGCGCCCCTGCCCGGTCTTTGACCACCGTTCTTGCTACGCCGTATTCAAGAGCATCAGAAGCGATTAGCGTTAGCAGCTTATCGCTTTCGACAACTAATTCTTTATTGTCCAGGTCATAAATTTCGTTCGGGTCCTTGGGCAGCCGCACGCTCTCAAAAAACTCGTACTCTCCCGTTTTTATGTTCTTGACCCTGTAAACCTCAATTTGCATTGTTACCATTGCCCTGAGCAATGCTCGAGGATAACCGTTTGCTTCAGCGGCCCGGTCGAAAGCTGCGCGGATAAAACTTTCGGCTTTTTCCCGATCCACACCTTCAAGTTTTTGACTGGGCACAAGTACAATTGGGGCGCAATCGCCTATGGTGGTATTCTCAAGCATTATTATGTCCTGGCAGGAGACGCTTATCATTGCACCGGCTGATATGGCTTCAGTGGTTATATAAGCAACCGTGTGGGCTTCTTTGCCCACTTCAAGTATCAGATACTTACATATGTTATCGGCTGCGTTAACAAGCCCCCCATATGTTTGAATTTCATAGATTAGGTATTCTACCCCTTCATCGAGGGCAATTTGGGTTCTGCGTTGGATAGATTTGAAAAGCCCATCGTCAATCATACCTTTACAGATGATTACTGCTGCCTTTGCACCTGGCGTCTCTGCCGTGGCGTTGCTGAACTCTTCTGCCATAACAGCCCCCAGGAGCAATAACAGGCACGGCAGAACAATTGCGATTTTTCGAAGCGTACTCTTCATAATAAGAATTTTACCTCTATATTGCTGGTTTGGCAATATAAATAATGCTTAGCATATAATATTGTTGTTCCCGCGCAAGATTGTTACCCCTGCAGAAGCCGGGGAAGGAATCTACAATATATCCGTTACTTTCGGCTTGACCCCCTCCCATTGCAGCCCGCCTATTATCGCTTGTGCGATATTCGTGAGGTGGTCGCCGATTTTTTCGATATTGTCAACCAGGTCGATGAATATCAGGCCCGTCTCGGCGGAGCAGACACCCTCACTCATACGCCGGACATGGCTGCGACGGAAGTCTATTTGCATCTTGTTGAGATTATTTTCATTGGTTAAAGCTGCTGATTTGGCCGCCTCAATGTCATTATTTTCCAAAGCTGCTATGACATTATCACACATCTGGTCTATTTCTTTTCTTAGCTGCTCAGCCTCTGCCAGCGCCGAATTGCTAAACGAAAGTTTTCGCTCTATCTTACGTTCAGCAATTTCGACAATATTGACAGCGTGGTCACCGATACGTTCGAGGTCGTTAACCGTATGCAAAAGCACCGGCAGCTCAATAGATACTTCATCGGACAAATGCCTGCGTGATAATGCTGAAAGATATGATGTGATTTGGAGCTGGAAGCCATCGATAAAGTCTTCTATTTGTCTTGTCGATTCGAGGTCTGTCCTGTCATTGTTGATAATTCCATTGACAGAGCGCATAAGGGCTTTCTTGGCCGTCTTTGCCATACGAATGATTTCACGCTTTGCTTGTTCTAATGCTATCACCGGTGTATCAAGAAGGTGTTCTTCGAGAATTACGGGACTGGCTGCTGCATCACCCGGCCTTTCCGGAACAAACCTGACCACCAGCTTCTCCAACAATCCTGCTAATGGCAGAAATATGCCGGAATTAGTAACGTTGAAAATGGTGTGGGCAAGAGCGATACACGGTGCAATAGTACTGGGCCCGAGTTTCCAGGGAGTGACTGTAAAAACCAGACTACCGAACAAACCAAAGTGAACAAATGGATAAGCAATCAGAGCACCAAGGATATTAAATATCGTGTGTGCCCAGGCTGTTCGCCTTGCATTAAGATTTGTCCGTAGTGCCGCAAGCTGAGCAGTGATTGTTGTGCCGATATTGCTGCCCAAAACAAATGGTATCGCGACGTTAAGTGCCGTCTCCCAGCTACTGCCGAAAGCTCCTCCCATTGCGAGCAACTGTACAATAGCGATGGCTGCTGAGCTGCTTTGAAGAAGCATTGTTGCCGCCGTCCCGGCCAGAATAGCCAAAACAGGTTTGTTACCCAGAACCTGGAAGAGTTCATGTACTCTTGGGCTTTCCTCCAATGGGCCGAAGGCATCTTTCATAAAACCGATGCCGACAAACAATATGCCGAAACCGAGCAGTATTTGCCCTATACTTTTTGTCCTTCGCGTTTTGCCCAATACCTCAAGGAGGAATCCTACACCCACAGCCGGCAGCGCGTACGTCGTAATCTTAAGGGCGCCAAGTCCTGATATTGATACTAACCATGCTGTCGCCGTCGTGCCGACATTTGTCCCAATAATTACACATATCGCCTGTTTGAGTGTCAACAGCCCGGCATTAACGAAACCCACAACCATAACGGTCGTAGCCGAGCTGGATTGAACCAGAGCTGTAACGCCTGCCCCAACGAGAAACGCAATCAGAGCTCTTTTCGTCATTGATTCGAGGATGTTCTTGAGTTTCCGACCGGCTACCTTCTTAAGACCATCAGACATCATCCCCATACCGAAGAGAAATAGACCCAACCCTCCTACCGTTAAGAAAATCATCTCTTTGACCATACTGTTCCCTTACATCGTATTGTATATCGCATCATACACCAATGGCGCGACAATTCTGTCTGTTTTCGTTTGAGTGGTCAAGTAAAAAACATAAAGTGAAGAGTTAAAAGTGTTTCGCTTATGTGAGGCTGCGGAGAATTTCTATTCCCTCTTGTATCTTGGCGTCACTGGTCGCGTAACTTATTCTGAAATGCGTATCTTTTTCACTGAATACGTTTCCCGGTATAATGAGCACGTTGTTTTTAATGGCCTTTTCTACGAAATTACTTCCTGACCCGCCGGGCGCTTTAACGAACGCATAAAACGCTCCGCCCGGCTTGACAAGCTCGAACTTGTCCTTCAATCCCTCATAGAGAAGGTCTCTTTTTTTCCTGTATGCATCAACGAAATCACTTATCTCGTAATCCAGAGCCGCGATAGCCGCCTTCTGGAAAGGCGTAGGCGCACAGACAAACGTATATTGCTGTATCTTGGTCATCTCTTCGATTACGTTTTTAAGAGACTCGCCGGCCGCAATATAACCCAGCCGCCAGCCGGTCATCGCATAAGACTTGCTAAAGCCCCGCAGCAAAAGGGTCTTCTCAAAGTAATGAGCTATACTTGGGCACTGGCCGTCATAGCAGAATCTCTCATATATTTCATCGGTCATAACCAGTATATCTTTTTCCGCTGCAATCTCGGCTAATGCCTTTATCTGCTCTTCTGAATATACCACACCGGTCGGATTGCAGGGCGAATTGAGTATAATCATCTTGGTTTTATTAGTTATCGCATCGGCGATTTTCTCAACCGGCAGTTCAAAATCCGGGTAACTATCCACAAAGACACATCTGCCACCTAACATATTGATTACGTGCTTATAAATTACGAAGTATGGGTCGGGTATAATCACTTCGTCGTTGGGATTGATAAGAGCCAAAAACGCCAGCAGCAGCCCCCCGCTCACACCGCTGGCCACAAGAACCGACGGCTCCGACCAGCCGAACTCTTCCCTTATCTCCTCTGTTATTCTTTTTTTCAGAATGGCGTTGCCTGCTGTTTGCGAGTATTTATTTTGTCCTGCCTTGATTGCCTTTATCGCTTCTTCTTTTAGCGGCTCCGGCACATCGAAGTCCGGCTGACCTATCGAAAAATTTACAGGGTCTTTCAGCGAAGCCGCCAGCGCAAAAACCTTCCGTATCCCACTGGCGTCGATTTTACTTGTTCTATCTGCAATAATCTTTTTCATTTGACAAGCGTAGCTAAAATCCCTAAACCATTCACTAATTTATTACTCTCTAATTCACTAATCTCTAATCACTTACCTACAAACTTGTGGGTCTTCGGATCAATAGCTAATATTTTTGCCATAGTCAGTCCCCACATCTTCTCTCGTGCGGCCTGGGGGACATTATTGGCATCCAGCATTTTTTGAAATCTTTCGATGTTTGTTATCAGCCCGCTTGGCCGTTCATCAGTGCCAAAAACGATATGCTCCCAGGCACCCGGTCCACCTTCAAGCGTATGTGGATTTCTCTCTGCCTCGTCGCCGGCCCACCATAGTATCTCACTCATTCTCGCTAATTTGCCAAGCTTGATGAATTTCAAAAGTGTCGAACCGGTTACATCGAAATACAGCTTCGGGTTCCACCGGGCCGCCTCCGCAGCTTCCTCATACCAGGGATTACCGAGGTGTGCACCCTGAACGGTCAATCTCGGGAATTGCCGACAAATTGTGTCAAGATAAATCGGTCGCATCCTTGCCGATGAGCCCCACTGCGGTTCATCTTTAATCTGGTGAGACGAAATTCCGGTGTGAAAAAGTGTGTGGAAACCGTATTCTTCACACAGCCGATATATCTGGAAATAGTCCGGGTTGTCGTAGTTTTTCTGCGGACTGTGAAATTTCATCCCGACAAAACCATTGTTCTTGAAAGTCTCCACTTGGCGAATCGCATTTGGGTCGTCCAGGTTAATGCGTCCGCAGTTAATAAACACATCCGGATAGCCGGCAGCAGCATCTTTCATAAGCTTCATATCCTTCATCCAGGTCAGCACAAAGGCCATAGCATTACGCGGGCGATATGTCTTAAGCATTTGCTCGACCCAGGCCTCTGTGCCGCCGCAGTGAATATGTGAATCAAGAATGAACTTCGGAGCTTTTGCAGGATTACTGCCCGATGAGGCCGCTTTTGATTTAGGGGTTTTGCTTGCCACGGTCAATGCCGAAGCCCCCACCGCTATCTTCGCACTATTGCCAAGAAATTCTCTTCTTCCTATTTTCTCCCGCAAACTGTCCATTTTAAACTCCTATCACTAACCAATCACCGATCTCTAATTCACTAATCAACTAATTATACCACTGGCATCAATCTTACTTGTCCTGTCTGCGAGTATCCTTTCCATTTGTCGGTATCATAGCCAAATCCCCTAAATAATCAATCGAAAACTAATTTGTCATTTGGAGCGCAGCTTATCCTGAGCACAGCCGAAGGGTTGAGAAATATATTGAAATGTCATTTCGAGCATCACGAAGTGGTGTGCGTCAATCTTTATTTAGCCCCGAGCACTGTTGGGATTTCTCTCCCCCAAATTTATTTAGCGATTATCTTTGTATTTAATTGTCGTTTATATTAAACACTCCTCTGCGCACAGAGAAACAATCGTCCCCTGAAAAAAGCAGATAGCAGGTCTTGCCATCGTTACTCATCCACTTGGTTGGCAAAGAGCTTGTCTCCCCCGGGCCAACATCCCATTGTTCCGTATAAAACACGGTAGTCCACGGTCCCCACGGCTCCTGTGCGTCAAAAATCCCTAATCCCCCTTTGAATCGCATATCATCCTCACCATAGATAGTCTGACACCACAGATACCGCTTTAACCCGGGATTATATGTAATCCCGGCGCGGTAACATCTGCCGGGATTGATAAACACAGCCCTCATTTCGTGAATGTCCTTTGTCCATATCGGCTTGCCCGAACCATTAAGGCCATTGAAGAATTCATAAGCGTCGCGATTTCGTATTTGTTCTTTATGAACTCGTGTCATCACCATCCTGTCCGCCGGCTCATAAGCACTAACGCTGTCGTGCGAAAAAATGTAAACGAAATTGTCTCTTGTACCGGCGTAATTCTTACCGAAGTTCAAAAATGTTGGAGCGCCAAAACTCGTTGTAAACTTCCAATCGCACCACTTCCAGTTTTTGCCATGGTCTCTGGACCAGGCTATCTGCGAATTGCCGGTGTTTCTGACTAACATATAAAGCACGCCATCGACGCACAGAAGCCCACTTGCCTTCGCACCTTTGGCCCCCTGCCCTATTCGTTCGCCGCTGTCAGTGCGAATATTGACTCCCCGAAAATCAGGCGGCGAACCGACTATCTTTACAATGCCGAGACTCAGCTTCTTTTTGGTTTTCGGCTCGAATCCCCAGCCGTCTCCATAAGCTGTGTACTGATTATCATCATCCGCCCAGGTAATCGGCCAGTTATCGCTGCCGGATGCACGCCGGATAATCGTATCGGCCGGCGCCCACTTGATACTCTTTATCACAGGACTTGGAGAATACGGCGCAGCCCCCCTACCGCCCTTTTGCGTAACCGACAGCACGATTGGTTCAATGAAAGGCTCGATTGACTTATAGTTGGAATTGCGTGCTTTGTTGAGTGACTTGCCTGCTCTCGCCGCCACGATATCGAGGCTCGGTATCACCACAATCAAGCTGTCATAAAGCCCCCACGACCAATAGGTATCTCGCGGCACCTTAGCCATAGTTCCATCGGTATTGTTCCACCACAGCAGGCCATAGTGGTCCGAGGCATTGAAGTAGCTTCCCTCTTTGACTACCGGCAGACCTCGAACGGCCCGAGGCACGGTTCGCACCATATCGACAAACCAGGCGGGAATGATTTGCTTACCCTGCCAGCGACCGCGCCGCAGATAAAGGTATCCTATCCGCGCCATCGCATCAACGTTGGCACTGATACCTGAGCCGAACTCCCGTCGTTTGATACCGTTAATCTCTTTTGGCCGATAGGCGTTATTCCGCCAGGTCAAATCAGATGTACTTATCCCAATCGGACCAAAGACACGCTCAAACATCAGCTTATTAAGGTCCTGTCCATAAGCTAATGTAACACATTCAGCCAACCAGTTCGGCCCCCCATCGCTGTATGACCATTTCGTCCCCGGCTCGAACATCAGTTCTGTGTATCCACCGTTTTTATC
>JAIVYN010000100.1:0-12825 GCA_048635425.1 Candidatus Aegiribacteria sp. | reverse complement strand
GCATTTTAAGTTTTCGTGTCCGGCTTATGCCTATTGCGGTTTCGGCTGGTGGCATCAGAGTTATTGACAATATTTCAATATGGCTGTATAATCTTCTTTGTAAGCGACATCCTCATAACGGTCTAAACCAGTACATCATATCTTAAAATGCTCTAGTGCAAAAACACCTCCACAAGGCCGGTTGTCACGGTCACCAGCGCCTCACACAAGATCACAAAAGACCTACGTATACTTAATCCGATTACACATAGAAAATTGTTAAAAATATTTGAAATTTTGCAAAAAATGGACATTTATTCGGACTCGATATAGGCAAAATTGGGATTTGTGGTAACAAAATGGAGACACGATGTCACCTGGAAATCAGGGTGTTTTCCAGCTCCTGAAAGAGGTGACATTTCGAAGAATTCTGGTATTTTACCAGTTCGTGGGAAGGGCGACTTTTGTGCGACTGATGGGCTGGTGGGACTGGCCCGAAAGGAACGGAATTACGACTGCTTTGATGATCAGCGATACAACGAAGTTGATGATGTCGAGGTTCTTGCTCATAATGTCTGTTTTGTGCTCCTCCAAGGTATATAGAAAGCCAATTTGAGACGGAAATTATAGCAGAAAATTGGCAAAATGGCGAGCGAGGAGCCCAAGGATGTAAATATCTATTTTGTAAAAGGTTAGACTAAATGTCACGTGGTACTATTACCCCTTGACAAGCGCAGGGTATGCCACATGGTTTGAATCCAGAATGAAACAGGGGCTCTGTGAAAAAAGATTCTTTCAAAAAGGACAGGTGGATGATATTCCCCTATATAAAAGAAAAACTCCCTTGCAAAGAGCAATACAACTGCTAAAGCGACATCGAAATCTGATGTTTAAAAACAACGATGATGCAAAACCTATTTCGATTATTATAAACACACTCGCTGCGAGAGCATATCAAGGCGAGTTAGATATTGAATCTGCTTTAACAAATATTTTATCGCAAATGGGAGATTTTGTAAATTCCAACACTCCGAGAGTGCCAAATCCGGTTAATCCAAAAGAAGATTTTGCCGACCGTTGGTCAATGCCTCAATATAAACATCTGAATCTTGAGAGCAGTTTCTGGAATTGGCTGGCACAAGCACAGGCTGACTTTGAGATAATTGGTTCTTCTGCCGATATGCAATTTATTTATGAACAAATTATGCGAAAATTTTCTGTAAATGTGGATGGTGCCTCACTCAGAAAAAAGCTTGGTTTAAGTTCTGTGGGTGTTTCTGTTGTTGCCCCTAAAAAACATTCTACCCCTATTATAATAACAGAAAAACCTGAGCCGTGGGGCGGGAGGCTGTGATTAGAGAAAAACTCATAGAAGAATTACCAACTATACATAATGAGTGCCCAGAACTACAACAGGTAGTGCTTGAAGATGCAATCGTTCTAAAGGGAGAACTTGAATTTAATCTAATTGATCCAGACACAGATAAGCCTCCTATCAAAGATAGCTATTTCATTGAAATCACAATACGATTTGACTTTCCAGACAGTATTCCCAAAGTCAAAGAAATGAATGGAAAAATAAAGAGGGATTACGAACACATTGATAAAGATGGCTTTCTGTGTTTGGGCTTCCCTAGTAAGGTTGGTAAACGAATTACCGAAAATCCAACAATCGAATGGTTTGTCGATAAGATAGTCAAGTCGAACCTATTCTTCTACAGCTTCTTTAAGATATATGGATACCCCCCGTGGGAGGAGCATGACTCTGGAGGTAAGGGTCTGTTTAAACACTATGCTACTCTATTAAACACTAGCAGTTCCTATGCAATCCTACAATTGATAGGATTTAGAATTTTTCCTTGTGTCTTAAGCTAATTGAACAGATGGGAAGTTTAAAAGCTCACCAGAGACTCTTGTATAGCCGTTTTTGCTCTGTGAGAGAAGAGAATTGAGGTTTGTAGCATCGTGTTTTGCCATACAGACACCTGTTCTTATTCCGATAGGCAATTTCAAGGAAAGTTACCTTGTCTTGTTTCATATTCTTTAACTGCTTTTACAACAAATACTTGTGCTTGCCTATGTGGATCCACGCAATTATGTATGTTCGTTCAATTACCCTAAGACACAAGGGAATTTTTGGGAATTATGATGGCCACAAACAATGCCCTTGTGAAAGTGGCAAAAATACTATGCAGTGCCATGCAGTTGTTATGAATCATCTGTGGGATATTCCAGCCAAATGTCTCAAAAAAGATTTTGAATATATGCTAAGAGATTATTTTACATATTATAAGCGGAGATTCTGAGCAGCAAAGATGGTTATAGGTAACAACGGATATTAAATCCGGATGACGAAGACAAATTGACATGCTACGTGGCCCAGCAGAGTCAACCAGATTATATATACTATTGCTCGCTGGACGTGGTCATCGTATTGAACATACGTTTGCACTCCTGAACGTATAATTATCATAAGAAGTTACGGTTGTGATAGTTATGAAAAGCTAAAAAGTTTTGCTATTCCTAAAATACAACCCAAAGTACAACTGTTTTGTACTTAGCCTGCTAGGTGTAAGATTTAGTAGAAGTCGGAGCATTGAGGAGTCATTCGCCGCGTGACAGTCAACAGTATCCTTCAGTTCGAGACCAACAGACAGGCGTGCTTCATTTGTGACCACGCCTCCTCGAAGCGACGCCAGGAGAGCGCGGCAAAACCGTGGGTGGGGTCCATGACCAACACCTTTTGAGGTTCTGACCCGGCCACGATAACAAAGTGGTCCTTGCGCGGATGCAACGCCCAGGCCAGGGTTCGGCAGGTGGCGCCGAGAATCGGCACACCGTGAAAGAAATGAAGGCCACGTGGCAAACGAACGGCGCAGATCAGAGGTCTGCCCTTCGCTATATGCTCCTCGACCGTACTGCGATCCATGGAGATGACGTAAGCCTTGAGTCCCTCGGCTTCGGCAATATATCGAAGTCCCAGGAGCGAGTACGGGCGGTGTTCCTGACTCGGATACTTCTGGACAATCTGCTCTTCCGAATTGTCGATGTCCCAGTAGGCCAAGACGCCCGAAAGACACGCAGGACCGCACGTGTAGTTCCGGCTTTGCTTGACCACCTCGACGTTACAATACTTAAAGTCCCCATAGCGGCGCTGGAACGAAGCTTCGTCGGTACTCGTCGGCAACGCGCCGCACCCCTGCATGATAACGACGGCCGTTAATGAGAACAAAAGGAATGACTGCCTCAGCTCACGAGTCAACTCGTCCGAACAGCCAGGATTTGGCATCGTGCATCCTCCATAGGGCCCATGTTGCACCGCAGCAAGTACGGAATCCTAGTTGATATTGCCGGTGAAATACAGAACGATGTATACCACAGCAGCAATCGCAAGGACCAACACGACCCCATCACCCGCTGCGACGCTGGCAAGTTCATCTGCATCCTCCGCCTGTTGCGCAGCCAGGGCATCATCCTCCGCCTGAGTCAGTGACGTTCTCGAGACAGAGCCAGCGTAGGCTGGCGCTGCGACAGTCAAAATCATGCAACCGATCAGAAAATAGGGTATCAGCTTCGACATCTTCTTGCTCCTTTTTTGTCATGTCCATACGGACTCCCGAATCAGGTCTTGGGCTCTACACAAACCGTCATTTCCCACGCAGCGATTCCTAGCTGTATCGCCTGGGCCTTGGCCTCGGTTCGTCACACGCTCAGCCAGTCCCCTGATGGAAACGGCCTGAGGGAAGCCTCGTAAAAAATCATCGGACATCCCGTCCGGCCACTTGAGGAAAAGTGGAGCCCGCCGCCTCAATCCATACAACCAAAGTACAACCAAAAGACCCAATAACCTGTAAAATCACAAAAAGAGTATATCAATAAAGTTAGCAATATCATAGACTTAAAAAATTCTCAGAAAACGATGAACGTATTGAACATACGTTTGACACTGGATTGAATGTCCTTTTTTTTGACCTTGTGGCTGCGATACTTGACAAACAGCCGCTAATGAATGATCTACAACATGTATTAACTAAAAATAGCCCATCAATTTTATAAAAAATTATTTTCGTGTAAACAGTTTACAGATTTGTCCTATAAGACAGGGTATTAAGCTTGCCACAACAATAAGAATCCATCCGTTCAGCCCCGGATTTGTAAGCTTTAAAACTTCTGATAATAGGGGAACATACACCACTGCTAAAAGCAACAGAATACACAATCCCAACGCCGCCCATATATAAGGGTTTTCGACTACTTCGTTCTTGAACAGTTTTGTTCCTTTTGTTCGCATATTAAATACATGCCATAGCTGGGCCAGGGCAAGTGTCAGAAAAGAGACCGTAACAGCCTGTCTCTGTTCCATACCCAGTATCCCATATGAAAGACCAAAGGCCGATAATACTGAAAATGTGATTAATGCCCCATACCCAAAGATAGAATACCATCCACGTTTTGACAGGATCGGCTCACTTGATGGTCTTGGAGGCTTCTTCATCAATCCGGGATTTCCCCTGCCTGCACCTAAGGCAAGGGCCGGAAATACGTCGGTAACTAGATTGAGAAACAAAATTTGTAACGGAAGAATGGGCAGTGGTGCATCTACAATAGAAGCGACAAAAACCACCATAATCTCGCTGATATTGCAGGACAACAGATAGATTATAAATTTTCGGATGTTTTCAAAAATGATGCGTCCCTGTTCGACCGCAATGACAATCGTAGAAAACGCATCATCTTTCAGGACCATATGTGGTTGTCAAGGGCCAATGGGACCGTCATGACATCTGATCTATCCTATTGAAATACAAGCATTGACTTCCCTGGACTTCTCAGTCGCAATTTCGTCCGTTTTGTGCTACAATCACACCCACAAATAAGCGTCCCTTGACATTTCCTCCGGATACTTAATACTGACATATGTCCCACCGGTGCACTACTTTTGGCTTGTTTTACCCTTATTGGTGCTTCGCACCAACTAAGGAGGTTTGTCGCTTTATAGCCAAAAGATGAACGAGAAGGAAGGAGCATATGGCTAAGCACATGCCCCTGTCCATCTTCCGGCATCGGCCGAGCGCTCAGGTTGCACCTCTGCAGAGCCTTACCCTCTCGGTCGATATTTACAATCTTACTTTGGCTATTATTGAAGTCAAGCATTTTTACCTTTCAGCTCTTCATCAATCTCTTGATACACTTCTACCAGTGAAACACTGCAATTTAAAATATGAGATATCTCAGCGGTATCCATCCCTTGTTGTAAACAATGGCGTACACGGTCAAATTGTCCCAGGTAACGATCAACGGCCTCAAGACTGTGGTAGGTCTCACGAGCTATTTGGTCAGCACTCTTACCTTCAACATAACGCTTGTGACAAATAATTCTTTTGTGGGATAGAGAATTACCAGCGTCATGGATAGTTCCACGTCGTGGTATTAAAGTTTTGTTTTGACGCTCGTACTTCGACAATAACTTAGCAACAAGGGAATCAGCGATATTCAGTATTTCAGACAGATCCTGATTGGTTAATAAACCTCCCTGCTCATAAGTTTGATGACACATTCGAATTGCCTTGTGCAGCTTCCACTGATGAGGGTGCACTCGGTCTATACGTGCCTGAACATCTTCGGCTGTACTGGCATCAAGAACTACTGTAACCAGATCCGTATCTGCAATCTTCTGACACCTTCTAGGGCGGTCATTTACACTAACCGCGGTCCAAACTATTTGGCCATGGTGAACATTCTCTTTCGAGCGGATATGATTATCAACCACTTCCAGAATCATTTCTGCACAGAGCTTACAAATGCGGGGACCGCCAATACGAGGGAATTCCTTCGCGATCCGATGAGATAAGGCATTTTCAAGCGTTTTGGCCAATAATGGCTTTAATCCAGCTTTTAGGCTATCTGTCTTTTTAATCATGTTCTCGTCTCCTTCCAGATTTTTTCCCCCCTTTTGAGCATGTTCCCATACTCAAGAGCTCCTCAAGATGATAGGACATGTTTTTATCTGATTCGCCTTCTGAAATAATGTCAAGATACTGCTGAACCAAAGCCTTACCTCGCCGCAGGAGAAAGGCAATCTGCCCGACTTGCATATCTCTGCGTTTTAGATGAACACAACGTATAAAAGTGGCAAGATAATTATTTACGGCCTGAGGACTGTGCCGCATAATTCCACAAATCTGTGTCATTGTTTTTCCTTCCAGCGCCAAACGAACTATCTTAGTACGATGAGTTAATACTGGACCAATGTCATGGACGGTGCTGCGTAGTGCTATCATCACATCCGGGTTTATTTCACGCAAAACATTCAAGTCCCGAGTTATGGTGCGTGTTGATACAAAAAACACTCGGTAGGCCAGGTCTTCACGTGTTAGCAAAGCACCCTGGCTCAATGCTTCCTGGCAAAGATCGAGGATGCGGGCCTGTCGAAAACCAGCAGCTCCCTGCCCCTGTAAGATTCGATCATCTTCAGGGCCGCGATGTATTGTCAAACATACACTTTGTTTTTCACAATCGACTACAGGTTTGCCTGCCGGCTCATCGGCGCTGACAGCAATTAGAGTAACTTTTCCTGGCGGTGCTTTGACAGATTGTTCATCAAGAAAAGGAAAGTATACTTCTTTGACCACCTCCAGAACTGCCTCTGCTTCGAACGGTGAACAGTTTAGCCCGTTCCGAATCTCGTTGAGAAACCTGGCGTCAAGAGTCTTAGAATCCAGGCGCCGAAGCGTTTCTCGCTTCTTGTTTCGTACTCCCATAAAGGACTCCTTCCTGATAACATGTTTTACGCATATAGTAACACATATGACCGGTGAGACATATGTCAGGAAGGGTAATCCGATTACACACCCAAAATTGTTACAAAATATCTGAAATTTCGCAAGAATTTGACTTTTATTCGGACTCGATATAGGCAAAATTAACATTCATGGAGACATTTTGGAGACAAGAAGTCACCTGAAAATTGTGGTGTTTTCCCGCTTCTTAAAGAGGTGACTTTTTCGAAGAATTATGGCATTTTGCAACTCATGAAGATAGGGCCATTTTGAGGGCATTTGTTTGCGGTTTGGTGCACATCACCCTTTTAGGTTGGGGGATTATCCTTGACGGCGAGGTGGATAATTTGGTATAGATAATATTAGTGAGGCTTGTGCCTGCACAGTCGGGCATCTATGAATTTCAGGTCATCTCGCAAGCGTAATCCTTATAATGTTCCAAATAGAGGAGGAATTATTATTTATTATGCGAGGCACAGGCTTTTAAGTCAGGACTTTGTATTTCGCAGTGAAGATATTTTGCATTTCAATTAGCAATATATTGAGTTTTTGAAGGAGGACTATTATGTGCAGGAGATTGATTTATTTGATTCTTATATTAGTCTTTGGCCTCATGGTGAGTGTGGCCAGTGCAGATATTACCACTGACCTGGTAGCATGGTGGGCATTGGATGATGGAAGTGGGACTATGGCCAAGGATAGTGCGGGTCACCCCGGTGGGCCTCACGATGGAATGCTGCAGAATGGGCCTCAGTGGGAGAGAGCAGACGTCAAGATAGGCACAGGAGCACTTAAGCTTGATGGTCTCGATGATCGTATCGTCATCGATTCGTTCGACCTGGAAGGATCCGGCATCACCATTGCCGCGTGGATCAAGCCACCGGACTTGGCCGCTATGAATGATCCCCGTATTGTCTCCAAGGCCCAAGGCGGCGGGACCAGCGACCACTATTGGGCAATGGTCCTAAGTGGTACGGGTGAAGATAACTTGGAGTTCCGGCTCAGGACAGACTCAGGCGCCGCTACACGGCGTACCTCTCCTGAGGGCAATGACATGCAGGCTGACGAATGGGCGCACCTGGCCGTGACTTGGGACGCCGGCGACCCATTCATGCGACTGTATAAGAACGGCGAAGAGATTGATAGCGTCAGCAAGGCAGGTACCGCAGTTGGAGTTGGCCCCGGTGTGAGAATTGGTGTCGGTAATCAGTCCGTTAGTGCCGGGGCAGACAGTATGGACCGTCCATTCCCAGGCATCCTAGATGACGTTCGCGTCTATGAACGCGGATTAAGTGCCGAGGATCTCACCGAACTATTTGGGTGGCAAGGAACTCCTGTTCCTTCGACCATGGCTCGCAATCCTATCCCGTCCGACGGAACTCTTATAGGGGATACCTGGGCAAATCTTAGCTGGACTGCAGGAGATTTCGCAGTATCGCATGATGTATATATAGGCGATGATTTTGACAATGTAAACGACGGCGCCGAAGGCACATTCGTTGGTAACCAGGCCGATACGTTTATAGTTGTCGGTTTTCCAGGATTCCCCTTTCCGGAAGGCCTTGTGCCTGGTACGACCTACTATTGGCGTGTCGATGAAGTCAACGACGCAGAGCCGAACAGCCCCTGGAAAGGTGACATCTGGAATTTTAGTGCTCCTCCTAAGACAGCATACAATCCGGATCCGGCTGATGGCGCAGAGACTGTGAGTGTGGATACACAACTTAGCTGGACAGGGGGTTTCGGTTCTAAATTACACACAGTGTACTTCGGTGAAACTTTTGAAGAAGTGGACAATGCAACCGGTGGCCAGACTCAGGGAACTATGACCTTTACTCCCGGCATACTAAAAATGGCAAAGACTTATTACTGGCGGGTTGATGAGTTTGATGTTCTCGAAACCCACAAAGGTGATGTCTGGAGCTTTACGACCGAAGGTGCTGTTGCGGCACTTGACCCGGTTAATGGTGCTGTGGATGTCACACAAACTCCTGTCCTGACCTGGGCATCGGGCTTGGGTGCTACACATGAAATCTTCTTTGGCACTGATCCAAGCGCTCTTGAGAAAAAAGGCAGTGGAAACCTTGGTTCAGAGAGCTTTGATCCCGGACAGCTTGAATGGAATACTACCTACTATTGGAGAGTTGACGAGGCCAATAGCGCAAACGCCGACAGCCCGTGGACAGGTCCACTCTGGAGCTTCACCACGGCCAATTTCCTTATCATTGACGATATGGAGAGCTACAATGACATTGCTGAAGGTGAACCTGGGAGCAACAGGATGTATCTTGCCTGGATAGATGGATACGACGATCCAACAAACGGCTCTTTCGTTGGTAATGATCCTCCTCCAATTGCCGAGCTAACCATTGTTCACAGTGGCAATCAGTCGATGCCGATGACCTATGACAACGCTGTCGGTAAATCCGAGGCTACTTTGACACTGACTGATAAACGCGACTGGACGGTGAACGGTGTTGACACATTGATGATTTGGTTCAGAGGTGATGGAGCTAACGCCCCCGAGCAATTGTATGTTGCTCTTAACGGTAATGCAAGGGTCGATCATGATAACCCTGATGCAGCACTGATGACTTCCTGGACCGAATGGAATATCCCCTTACAGGCGTTTGCCGACAAGGGTGTGAACCTTACTAATGTCAATTCGATTACTCTTGGCCTTGGCTCCGTTACCGGCGGTACAGGTACAATGTACTTCGATGACATTCGTCTGTATCCACCTGCACCATAAGTATGGATTTGGCTCTTAAGTAAAATTGTGCAGATAAAGTAGTAGATTTGTTAATTTGGGGCTTATACTGATTCGATTTGGTATAAGCCCCTTGATTTTTCAATAATATCATCAAAGGAGTGATATCATTGATCCATTTTTTTCATCCGGATACTTAATCCGATTCGACACCAAAAGTTTTGAAAAATATTCGTATTTTAATAGAAAATAGACATTATTTCGGACTTGCTATAAGCAAATTTGGTATTTGTGGTGTCATTTTGGTGTCACGATGTCACCTGGAAATCGAGGTGTTTTTCAGCTCCTGAAAGAGGTAACTTTTCGAAGAATGTTGGCATTTTGCAACTCATAAAGCTAGAGCCATTTCAAAGGTCTTCATTTGTGATTTGGTGTACATTATGCTTTGGATTGGAAGATTGTCCTTGACGGCAAGGTGGATAATTTGGTATAGATAATATTAGGAAAGCTTGTGCCTGCGCAGTTGGGTATATGCAGCTTCGATTTAATCCAGCGGGTACATTTCTTTTGTTTTCGGAGGAGGTATTATGCACGGCACGGAGTTGGAATTAAAACTTTGTGCTTCGCGACAAATATGTGTTTTACATTTTAATGAGCAACTCTTATGTTGAAAATAATATATAGTATGTATTCTGGTACGTAGCCGCAATGCGGTTATTTTTAATTCTTTTTGAAGGAGGATTATTATGTTTAGTATGTTTAGAAAATTGATATGTTTGGCCTCATTTGTTTTGGTGCTGGGGCTGGTAGTTGACGTTCAGGCGGCTGTCGTGAATTGGACCGGTGCCGGCGCCGACGATCTCTGGAGCACGCCGGAAAACTGGAGTTCGGGTGCCCTCCCAACGGCTGGCGATAAGGCCAGGATACAGGCAGTACCCGGCGCGAGAATCGTCAACGAAGGCGCCGTCGCCCTTGATTCATGGGTTGGAGCGGGTCAGAGCGGTGACTTGACCGTGGATGGTGGAACCCTCACGACAAGCAGCTTTATTGTCGTGGCCCGGCAAGCTAGTGGTGAAGGGACACTTAACATGATAAGCGGCACCATAACGGCCGGCGGTAACCTCTATGTGGGGCATACGGGTGTGGGCACCGTCAATATGACCGGCGGGACTATTACAGCCCCAACCATCGTCCTACCGCATAACGGTACGGGACATGTGAATCTGGACGGTGGCATTCTCGGCGCCGGAACCCTGAACATGCAACAGGTTGCCGGCACCGAGATTGTGGGCACAATGGACGTCGGAGCCGGTACGCTGATACTGAACGGCAATGACCTTGCAGTCGTCCAGGGATACATTGACAACGGCTGGATTACCGCCTATGAAGGCCAAGGCACGCTGAATCTGGAATATGACGACGTGGCGGACCAGACCACATTGACAGCCCTCCACAATCTCAATCCGTTTCCGGCCGACCGTGGTAGCGTGGCACCCGGCGCGGTCGAGCTAAGCTGGACCTTGCCTGATCCCTGTGTACCGGGCGAGCCGGTGGCGGTTGACGTCTACTTCACCGACGACCTGCAAGCCCTGCAGATGTTTACCGATCCGGCATCCTTCCAGGTTGTCAACCAGCAGAACCTGTCTTCCGTTGCAGTGCAAACTCAAGCAAAGACGCGATACTATTGGGCCGTCGATACGTACATCGGCGATCCCAATGATCCAATTTTTGGATCAATATTTACTTTCATGGTGGACAACCTGCCTCCCCAAGTGGATGCCGGCGCGAATGCAGTGACTTGGCTGGTCGATGGCGTCATGACCAAGAACCTGGACGCCACCGTGACGGATGACGAGGCCACGACAGTGCAGTGGACCGTGGTTAGTGAACCCAACGATCCCAACAACCCTGACGCCGTGATTGTCGATCCGAGCGCCGAGGATACGAGTATCACTCTGGCAGCTTACGGCGAATATGTCTTACAGTTGGAGGCCTCTGACGGTGAATACACCGGTTCGGACACGGTCACGATCAACGTGTATAACGACGGTTGTGAGGCAGCCAAGTCACTGCCCGATTACGTGCCTTTTCCCGGAGACCTCAATGGTGACTGCAAAGTCGATGAACTGGATTTAGCCATATTAGAGGAAGACTGGCTGAAGGATAATTCTCTGACTGAACCGTAGATCATGCTCCTATGAATGCTGTAAGAAAACCGGGATCCGCCAGGATCGCCATCCTGTCAGATCCCGGTAGTTGAAGGAGAACCATCATGAAACGCGCTAAGGGATTCACTTTAATAGAGCTGTTGGTCGTCATTGCCATTATTGCGTTGTTGATGGGTATCTTGGTGCCGGCCTTGTCACGAGCACGGGAATTAGCGAAACGATCCGTCTGTTCCAATAACCTCAAGGGACTCACTCTGGCTTGGATGATGTATGCTGATGACAATGGTGACAAAGTTGTACGGACCCGGGCCGTGAACGATAAAACATCACCCGACCAGGGGTGGGTTGGCTGGCAGTACCTCAATGAAAGTAAAGAGGAACAGTTTGAGAACATTAAGAGGGGCCTCCTCTTCAAGTACAATAATAACGTAAAAGCTTATCGCTGTCCGATAGCACCGCCCTATGAGGGCATGCGGACCTACTGCATTACTTGCGTGTGGAACAACGGCTTCAATCGGGAACGTGCATCGATTTACGGTGCCCAAAAGAATCAGATTATCATGACCCGGAGTTCCGTGAAACAGCCGGTCTTGCGAATGGTCTTTGCCGACACTGTGGGCTCTGATCAAGACGCCATGTACACTGTGATGTATAACGTACCTGAGTGGCGTAATACGCCCAACTGGCGTCATGGCGGAGGGTGCAATTTCAGTTTTGCCGATGGCCATGTCGAGTTTTGGAAATGGACCAATATAGAGAAGACAGTTGAGTTGGCCCGGCGGAGTGAAGAGTATTCACAGAAGACCGGGAGTATTGCGAGAATGCTCGATGGGTTCGATCACAGCGATAACGAGGATCTCCAGCGGATCCAAAAGGCCACCTGGGGAAAACTCGGGTATACACGTAATTAGCGTTATGGCCAGGGCAGTGCAGTAACTAAGTAGGAACGCAAAATGATTCATATAAGAAGTCCCATTTTGACGACCTTGTTAATAATAAGAACGAAGGCGGTGGAACCGCCGGGAGGTTGTCATGGGACAGACAATAAAACTGACAGAACCCCAATGGGACCAGTTGGATCATCTGCGAATGAGCACGGCATCGGCCGATGTCTTTCGCAACTGCACGATTATTTTGATGTCCGCTGTGGGCCGGTCCAAAGCCTCGATCTCCAGGGATCTGGGTTGTT
>JAIVYN010000099.1:0-12847 GCA_048635425.1 Candidatus Aegiribacteria sp. | reverse complement strand
TTACTGACAATTTCGATGACCCTGGCCCAGTCGATGACGCCATCGCCACAGGCGCAGCCTACCGGCGTGCCGGTTACCTTGCCCCGCTCAGCTTCGGCGTGCTCTACGGAAATATCCTTTGCGTGCAAATGTACCAGTCGTTCGGCCACCCGTTCCAGCCACTCGTACACATCCTGCCCGGCTAAGTAGGCATTGCCGGTATCTAAGTTGATTCCGATGGCCGGCGATTTGACCAGATTGTAGATACGGTCCAAACCATCGGGCGTTTTGGAGTATTGTGCATGTGGTTCCAGCCCGATGACAACGCCGCGACGTTCGGCGACAAAGGCCGCTTCCTGAAGCGTGTACTTAATCAACACGTGGTCCTCTTCTTCGGTCGTCCACTTGGCCTTGACGCCTTCGTCAGTATTGACTACCGACACTCCTATCTCGGCCGCAACACGAATCGCCATCTTGATGTACTCTCCATGAACCTCCGGCCTGCCCAAAGGCCCATGCGACTGAAGGGCGGAAATCTTCAATCCCGCTTTGTCGCAGGCTTCCTTGATTCGGTATGGGTCGTCAAACATCGAAACGGTGTGGAAATACCCGGCCTCGCTCATCAGCTCCCGGCCAAAGTGAACCATAGGCTCTATGTACTCGAAGCCCATCTCAGCAGCTTTCTCAACAGCCCACTCAAAAGGTTTGTCACTGCTGCGAGAAAACTCAGTGTTTAAACCAATAAAGACATTACCCATTTTTAAAAGCTCCTTAACTTAAATGGTTAATTGACTATTGACTACTCACCACTCACTACTCACTACTCACTTTATTCGTTTACAAACGCCATGGACTGCGCATCGGCCGGGCCAACATGCGGTCGGCTTCATTATCACCGATGAACCGTTCAGCGGCCGGGTCCCACCTGAGCTTGCGCTTTAGTCGGTTTGCAATTTCCGGAATCAGACCGAGATAGGAAGCCTTGTGGCCTGCCTCTACCGGAGATACCGGGTCTTCGCGGGTTCGCACACAATTTAGAAAATCGCCATGATGACTTGTAGATTTATGAAGATTAGTCTCGTTTGGCTTGATTTTCACATCTAACAGTGAGGCCGGCTCAGCCCAAATTCCTCCGCGGTTGACGTGGACCCATCCCTTGTCGCCCTCAAACCGGCAGCCCTGCTTATTCGGATTGCCGGTGTCTGTATAAGTCATTCGCAGACCGCTATTGTAGTTAAACTCAGCTTGCCAATCGTTGATATTGTCGGTCAGGCCGTCGTTGCGATAGCTGCCTTTGCAAATGACCTCGAACGGTTCGCTGCCGAGTGTTGGACAGCCCCAGTTCGCAATGTCCAGATGATGAACGCCCCAGTTGACGATAAAGCCGGCGCAGTAATCCCAGATAAGGTACCAGTCAGGCCAGGCCAGTCTGCCTCCGTTGTAATGTTTCATAGGGGCAGGACCGACGTACATATCGTAGTCAAGCCCCGGTGGAATCGGTTCTTCGGTGGTGGGTTTGCGATATGTTCGCTTATACTCAGGTCCAGGCGCAGCGACTTTGACTGTGTGGAGCTTGCCAAGATATGCGTTTCGTGCAAGCTCGCAGGCGAACCGGAACTTACGGTCTGACCTCTGCTGAGTGCCGGTCTGGAACACCCGGCTATACCTTCGCACTGCATCACGGATAGCCCGGCCCTCGATGACTGCCACCCCTAATGGTTTTTCGCAATACATATCTTTGCCGGCCCGCGCGGCCGCTACGGCAATCAACGCGTGCCAATGGTCCGGGGGAGCAATCATCACGGCATCAATATCCTTGCGAGCGAGGAGGTCACGAAAGTCGTTATAGATGGCGCATCCCTTGTCCCCGTATTGCCGGTCAACAATATCCCTGGTTTTTTGGCGGCGCTCGGCACGAACATCGCAAACAGCAACGACCCGCACATCCTCATGTCCCATAAATGCACGCATATTCGAGGTGCCCTGACCACCCATACCGATACAGCCCATCACAATGCGGTTGCTCGCGGGAACGCTATTGGCTTTACCTAAAGCCAAGGAAGGCACAACATATGGAAATGCTATCGCGCCGGCAGCGATTCCTGTTGCCTTCTTAAGGAGCCGACGTCGATTAAAATATCCTTTTTCTGACATCATTAAAGTCTCCTCGAAATTAGTACCGCTGTGGTCAAGTGAGCAAAAGACCCACACGGATTCAGAGGCACCGAACACAGAGGACAGAACTGACTTCTGAATTCTGATTTCTGTTTATGCAAAGCCTTTCAAACTCTGTATCTATATTTTTTTATTTCTTTATGCTTTCTTAAATGCTATCCATTTCTGCTTGCTCTTGGCACTGGCCAAGACAGTCTCAATGAACAGCATGCCCCGCAGACCATCGTTCACGTTCGGGAAGTCCAGTGCCAACGGGTCCGGTTTTGTCCTGGTTATTCTTGCCCGCACGGTTTCGGCAAAGTTGCAGTAATTGTTGGCAAAGGCTTCGAAGAAAGCTTCGGGATGACCGGATGGCAATCGTGTAGCACGACCTGCTGCAGGGCTTTTCGCTCCGACATAATCATTTCCGCGGCACCAAACCTGAACCGGGCCGTTCGGCACCCTTACGTACAGGTAGTTGGGATGCTCCTGATGCCATTCCAGGCTTTTTTCTTCGCCATAAATCCAGATAGCCAGATTGTTTTCTTCGCCGATTGAAATCTGACTGGCGTGAAGGACACCCCTGGCACCGTTGTTGAAACGCAGCAGCACGTTGCCGTCGTCATCCAGCCGGCGACCCTTGACAAAAATCGTCAGGTCAGCACATACCTGGGTAATCTTGAGCCCCGAGATGTATTCGCAAAGGTTTTCGCAATGTGTTCCAATGTCACCCATACACCCGGCGCCGCCGCTTTGCTTGGGGTCGGTCCGCCAGGCCGCCTGCATCTGGCCTGTCCTCTCCAACGGGGTCGATAACCAGCCCTGCGGATACTGCACTACTATCTTGCGAATCTTACCCAGCTCGCCTTTTCGCACCATGTCCCGGGCTAATTTGACCATCGGGTAACCGGTGTAGTTGTGCATCAGTCCGAACACCTTGCGAGACTTCTTAACGAGTTTTTGCAGTGTTTTTGCCTCTTTGGAGTTGAGCGTCATCGGTTTCTCGCACATCACGTGGAAGCCCGCATTGAGAAAGTCTCTGGCGATAGGAAAATGCCAGTTGTTCGGCGTGGTAATCGAGACAAAATCAATTCTTTCACCCTCCGGCAGCTTAAGCTCACCGGCGATCATTTGCTCGTAAGTGCCATATACCCGCTTGCGGTCGAGCAGAAGCTCGCGTCCCATTTGTTTAGACTTACGCGGATTGATATCAAACGCACCGGCCACCAGCTCGATGCCGCCGTCCAAACGAGAGGCCTTGCGGTGCACATCACCTATAAACGCTCCAGGCCCGCCACCAACCATACCCATCTTTAATTTTCGATCGAGTTTCATATTTGCTCCTTTCAATACAATATCGAAATTACATACCTTGTTTTGAGATACTGTTCTAACCGTTTATAAAATGATTTTGTTCAAAAAGTACTGCCTCCTGCAAAAACATCTTTCCAAGATTATAGAGCTTCAGGCCGACAAAGCAACCCGAAAAGACGTCCTTTTTATCTAAAGCAATTTAGAGCAACAAGAGGAATGAATATAACCCAAACCTCCCTATTCCGCAAGTCCTCGGACAAAAAAGAAATAGAAATCAAAACAAAATTACCACGCCTCCCTGCTGAGAAAATCGGTCAGTTCGAGAATATAGCAAAGTTAGGGTTGACAATAATTAAACGTAAGTTATAAAACTCTTAACGAACAATCGGTAAATTCCAAATGCAGACGGATATGACAATTGGAGAACAAAATGAAAACCGATATTAGCCCGGTATCTGTTGATTTGTACTTCATTCCGGTAGAGACAAGGGTCCCACTGAAGTTTGGGCCTGAAACATTAACCTCCGTTATATGTGCGCGTGCCTGCGTAACGGTGGCAAACAGCCGGGGACAAACAGCACAGGGTTGGGGTGAAACTCCGCTGAGCGTCCAGTGGGCCTGGCCCAGCAGCCTGGGGTATCAGGAAAGATGTGATACGATGCAGCTTTTCTGCTCCGCCCCGGGCGGACTTGCCGAGGCCTGGGCACAGTTCGACCGGCAGGGTCACCCAATTGAATTAGGAAGCGATTTTATAAAATCGATATTGCCCGGCCTTCTAAACGGGCTCAATAACCAACGAGGTGAGCAGGCAGAACCGATGCCCCATCTGGCGGCTTTGGTTTGCTGCTCGGCTTTTGATGTTGCCCTGCACGATGCGTATGGTCAGCTTCTTGGGCGGGATGTGTACTCGACTTATAACGCCGAATTTATGAATACCGATTTGTCCGGTTTCCTCAAGCCAGCTGATGATGTTGACATTTCGTTCGAGGGCAAATATCCTGCTGATTTCTTCGCTCATCCTCCGGCGAAGACTATGCCCGCCTGGCATCTGGTAGGTGGTAAGGATTTGCTTGACGCCCGCGAGCTAACAGGGCAGGAACCGGGCGACGGCTATCCGGTTCTATTGCCGGACTGGATAAAACGCGATGGCTTGACCTGCCTGAAGGTCAAACTGCGCGGTAATGATCCTGTATGGGATTATGAGAGGCTGATCAGAGTCGGCGAAATCGCGATTGAAAATAATGTTCCGTGGCTGACCAGTGATTTTAACTGCACGGTTACCAAACCTGCTTATGTGAATGACATTCTGGACAGGCTAATGATAGAACATCCTCGAATCTACCAGCAGATTCTCTACGTCGAGCAGCCGTTTCCATACGACCTGGAAGAAAATCAGATTGACGTTCATGATGTATCGGCACGCAAACCTTTGTTTATGGACGAAAGCGCCCACGACTGGAAACTAATCAGGCTCGGCCGGGCTTTGGGCTGGACAGGAGTTGCATTGAAAACCTGCAAAACTCAAACAGGTGCATTGTTGAGTCTGTGCTGGGCCAAGGCACACGGAATGACTCTGATGGTGCAGGACTTGACTAATCCGATGTTAGCACAGATTCCTCATGTTCTTTTAGCAGCATACGCAGGAACGATTATGGGTGTCGAGACAAATTCGATGCAGTTTTACCCGGCAGCTTCGGCGCCGGAGGAGATGGTACACCCGGGGCTTTATAAACGGCGCAACGGCCAGGTTGACTTATCGACATTAAGCGGGCCGGGCTTTGGTTACAGACTGGATGAAATCAAAAGGGATTTGCCCGAATTAGCTGCAAGTTTTGAAAAGTAAAGTTTGAACTGTTTTTATCTTCAATTAGGGAGTAACTGAAAATGGCGAAATTAAGTGCATTCGCGGATGAAGTAACCGAAAACTTTTTAGAGCAGGTCAAGTACCTTGCCGGCGAACACGTCGGTTATATTGAGCCTCGCTTTATCAACAAGAAAAATATAATGGACCTCACAAAAAATGAGCTGAATGAAGCGAAAAAGATGATACAGGACCACGGCCTGAAGGTAAGCGCCATCGGCTCGCCCATAGGCAAGGTAAAACTTGATGAGCCTTTCGAGCCGCATCTGGATAAGTTTAAGCACGCAGTTGACCTGGCCTTGCTCTTTGAAACCCCGTTCATACGAATGTTCAGCTACTATGCTCCGGAAGGTCAGAATATCGATGACTATCGCGACCAGGTTATGGAGCGAATGGCCGCTAAGGTCGAGGTGCTGAGTGATGTCAACGTTACGATGGTGCATGAAAATGAAGCCCACATTTACGGCCATAGCGCTGAGCAGTGCGTTGATATCGTAAAGACTATCGATTCGCCGAAACTCCGGCTGGTCTATGACCCTGCCAATTTCGTCTGGGGCGAAAAGATAACGGATAATGTTGAAACCTGTTGGCCTGTTATGAAGCCCTACGTTGTACACATTCATATCAAAGACTGGAAACTCGGAACAGAAGACGTCGGCAGCATACCGGGCGAAGGAGACGGTCAAATCAAAGAGCTGTTTGCCGAGCTGGCGGTGATTAACTACGACGGCTGTCTTACGATGGAGCCGCACCTGCAGACCGGCGGTCAGTTTGGCGGCTCGACAGGGCCTGAACTTTTTTCAAGGGCCATCGCTGCAGTCAGAGAGCTCGCCACCGAGGTCGGGCTTACGTGTGATTAACTCTGTAAGGCCTTGCTGTAAAATGGAGATTAGACATGCTTTGAAAAGGGAAAATCTCTTGTTTGATTTTTTCTTTTCAAACAGTAATTAATAATTAAGCAAGAGCCAAAGTTGATTACTACAGGAAATCAAAAAACGGATTTCCTGTAATAATATATGCCTAATCTCCATTTTACAGAGCTTGTTAATTTTATAGAGAAAGGAAAATGCAGATGAAAACCTGGAATTTTGGAATAGTCGGTGCCGGATTAATCGCTGATTTTCACGCAAAAGCCATAAGCGATATTCCCAATGCAAAACTGATTGGCTGTTGCGACAAGATACCCCAAAGAGCCAAAAACCTTGCGGATAAATTCAACGTTCGGGCCTTCGACGATTATGAAGATATGCTCAAAAGCGACCAGATAGATATTGTTACTATCGCCACACCGAGCGGCTTCCATATGGAGCCGACCGTTGCCGCGGCCAAGGCCGGCAAACACGTAATATGCGAAAAGCCCCTGGATATTACATTGGAGCGAATTGATGCTATGACCGAGGCCCACGAAAAAAGCGGTATGCGTTTGGGAGGCATATTTCCGTACCGATTTAACGATATGATGGTGCCTCTTAGAGAAGCGATAAACTCCGGACGCTTCGGCGTTATTACCTACGCCGGTATATATGTCCCCTGGTGGCGCACCGATGAATATTACAAGGACTCCTGGCACGGCACGTGGAAACTTGACGGCGGCGGCGCGCTGATGAACCAGTCCATCCATATGGTTGATATGCTGTGCGATGTAATGCCGCCAATTGAATCTTTGCAGGCATTTACGGCGAAACCGGGGCATCCTCAGATAGAAGCAGAAGATACCGCGGTCGCCGTGCTGCGTTACACCAACGGAGCATTGGGGGTTATCTACGGTACAACGGCCTCGTATCCGGGACAATTCAGGCGATTTGAAATTACCGGCACGAAAGGCACCGTTATAAACGTGGAAAACAGTATCACAGTCTGGCAGTTCGCCGACGAAAAGCCGGAAGATGAGCAAGTCCGAAAGCAATTCGGCGAAATCGAAGGTGGCGGCGGCGTAGCCGACCCGGCTGCCATCTCGTACGAAAATCATACACGCAATTTCAAAGCATTCCTCGATGCACTCGAAAGTGGTGAGGATTTCTGGATCGACGGACGTGAAGCCCGCAAGGCGGTGGAAGTGATTCTGGCAATATATAAATCCGCCAAAGAGCAAAAACCTGTTAAGCTCAATTAGATTCGTCGCTCGTCGCTCGTGTCCCGGGGCACGAGGTACGAGTTACGAAATGGCTGCGAGCACTCCTCTGATGTAACCGACCGACTCGGCCAAGCCTGCCAGCGGGTCATCGGCGTCCTTTTCGTATTCGAACGATACGATACCCGAATACCTTATCTTTATCAGCATCTTTAAGAACTTCGGGATGTCAATCACACCTCGTCCAATTTCAACTCCGTGTCCCTTTGCAGTTGCCTCCGAGACATCCTTCATATGCACATCCAGCAACCTTTCCGCGAACTTCCTGGTCTCCTCGCAAGGATCCACTCCCACCCGCATCGTGTGTCCAATATCGTGGCAAAAACCGATGCGCCTATCCAAATCTTTGATTTTTTCATAGGCACTGGCCGGTGTCGGATAAATTTTGTCCCCCGGGCCGTGATTGTGAATGGCAACCTTAATATCGTATTGTTTAACTTTTTTATTTACCAGCGGCAGCAGCTCAGGCGCCGGAACGCCAACAATGACCTTCATTCCTGCGGCTTTGGCATAATCAAAGGCATTGTGTACCTGGTCTTCGGTTTTCATTGTGATTACTCCACCGCCGTAGAGTATCAGTCCAGCTTCTTTGACTTTTGTCACGACGGCCTTGATTTGAGCCGGCGTGCTGTCCAGAGGTAAATGAAAGCTCTTGAAACAAATGTATTGCAATCCAACCCGTTTGGTCATCGCCAATGTGTCGTCCAGATTAAATTTTCTTAAAGTGTACGAGGCCAGGCCTAACTTGAACCGTTGTTTACCTGCTCGTCCACGAACCTGGCCTATAGAGCTGCTTGCGCCGGCCAGTGAAGCCACCGCTCCTATTCCTGCTGCCTGCAGAATCCGTCTTCTGGTTTGTTCTTTTTCTGTCATCAGTGTTTTCTCCTTTTTAAATATTGTCACCCTGCTTTCTATTTTTGAAGTCAAATATAAAGTCCACGGTCAAATTACCGTTTATATCAAATCATCCCGACAGATACAATTATTTTACGGCTTTTGCTGCCATTCGTAAATTGACGGCACCTCTGGGATTGGTCTTGGTGCATCCTGTTTCGACGAAGCGCTTCGCAGAGACGAGTCGCTGAGCATAAGAGCTTTATTGTCTTTGACCACGGCCGGTTTGCCCTTTCCGGCCACGAAACGGCCATTGCCCCCATATAATCCGTTCCCAATTATCTCGGCTCCTATACAGTCGGACGTAGCGAGGAAAATCATCGGCGATTTGCCGTCCTTGAGGATGAATACGTTGCCCTTAACAATATGGTCGAAGCTTGCGGTCTTGGCGGAGACGCCCGGGCCGCTGTCCACGATGAAACGGTTGTAGAGAATCAGCCAGTTTTCGTTCATGCCGCCCATCCAAACGCCTGCTCTTGGAGAGCTGACGTCGCAGTTGTACACGACATTTCTCGGGCCGTTCGGGCCGTGTGCCGTGTCTTGCGGCGGTGACGCCCACATTCCGTACCCGTAGCCTCCATGACCCCGGACAGACTCGATTACGCACTGTTCGATAAGGTTTTCATTCGTCCAGCCCGCATGCCATTGGCCATCGCTCTCGTGAAAGATGCTTTTGCGAATCACGCAGCCGCTGGCAGCCCACTGGAAAAGGGGAGCATGTCGCATCTTGAATGTCTCGACGTTCTCCATAAGACAATCCCAGCATTTGTCCCAGCCGGTGTAGGCCGTGCCGCCGCCGCCCTTAAACCAGGCATCGTCGAAAACACAGTCGCGGATTTCGCACCATTTGGCCATCGAGCCATATACGGGAAAGCGGCCGCACTTTTTCACAGTTACGTCTTTTGCCCAGCAGTTCCAGCCGTGATAAAAGACCACGCTGCTAATCCAAAGGTTTTCTGTCTGTTCTATATACAGAGATTCAATTCCGCAGCGCTGGATTGCTACGACTTTCTGCACGTAAGAGCCATCGATAGTAGGAAACTCAATTCGCAGGGGCTGATTTATCGCAATGGTGTTGTTGTTTATATCGCTGATGACTACTTCGTATTGACGATATACTCCCCATTTGCAGGCGTTTTTAGTGAGCTTTTTCCAGCGCCGGGTTGCAGGCCCGTCAATAAGAATACAATCGCCGAGGCGAAGTCCTTTGGTGCTTTCCAATTCTAATGTCATATCACCTCGTTTGCCATTCTTGGCCAGCTTCAGCTTCCCACCGACTGTACCCCTGCCCGCAAAGGTAATTACTGCTCGTGAGTCTGCAACCTGCCGGGTGTCATTAAATGCTGAATCAAGAATGATGGGAATTTCTCCGGTGCGTTTTGTTCCATCTGTGTATTCTGCGATACCTTTTAAAACACCTCGGCCATCTGGAACTTTGCCGACAGCATTGCGACCAAATATGGCAAAGGCGAATGTATTTCCTGAGTGTTGACTTCGACTCCACCTGCCAATAACTACATCATCGACCATCATCGTCATTTTCATCAAGCCGGTGGGTTTACAGTGCATTTCGAGTCGCGTGTTCCTGCCCACCCGTCTGCCCGCAGGCGGATTGTAGAAGACCACGCCATTCTCAGGAATCGAATGTCGGAATATCAAGCGGGTCTTTCCGGGACCTTGGCCTCGAATAACCACATCGTCGTGGCGTACCGTCACCGGGCGGTCAAGATAATAGATGCCTTCACCCAGTAGTACGGCCCCACCTCCCATTTTACCCGCGGCTTCACAGGCTTTTGCCAGAGCTTCGGAGTCGTCGGCATCATCATCTGCTTTGGCACCGAAGTCCTCGATTGATGCAACTGCTTTTATCTTTGTAATCCCGCCCTGGACACCACATTTTGTCCAGTTAGGGTACACGATTCCGTCCGGGCCGAGCACATCAGCAGGGGTCAACCGGTTCTTCTCGTTCGGCTTGATTTTGTACTGCCTCTCCCAGGGTGTCAGACTCCTCTCTTTGACCGAGGAATTGCCACAGGCGGATTGGCCGAATGTTCCGAGGATGACCATGAAAAAAACCGGACCAGCCAAATGCACCAAAGGTACCGATACCGTATGCCTGCGTAATCGCATTGTGAAATACTCCAACGATGGGCTTATTGCCACTATAGTTTGGTCTTGCTAATAGCAGAATTGGGATGGAAAATCAAGCGAAAAAAAGTCCAGGGACTGGGGGAAATCAGAAGTCAGAGGTCAGAAATCAGAGGTCAGAGTCTGTACTCTGTCATATGTGTTGGACTGAGTTGAATCTGTGGACAGGACCGGATTTTTTTCAGAACCGATAAAGTTGCTTCCATTGCCAAAAAACAGAAAAAAAGTGCATTTTTAGCTGATTTTCGGCCATTATCGGAGTATGCCCGTAGATTTGTCGCTTTTTTCTTTATGTGGGACTAAGGCCTTGACGAAAATACCCTCGTAAGGTATATTAATGGATTATAGTTGGTGCCCTTATGGAGGAGGCATCCCAGGATTTTTTCCAGCGGAAAGCGGTGTATCATTGTCTCAGGAGGAGCATTATTTTTTGGCTTTAGAGTACTACTTTAAGGTTATACTCTTTGATGTATCCGATTGGGCATAACTATTTGGTAAGAGCACGCAAAGTATCATATTCGATGCGAACAGCACCAGGTAAAACGCCACTATGGTTCGTTTGGGTTTTGGCTGTTCTTCTATTGATAACCGCCGGCATAACTTACCGTCTTCTGGCATCCGGCTTGAAGCGCATTGTGGATACCCCTATCGAACTGCCTGTCTCCCTGAGTGCTTTCCCTGCACAAATTGGGAGCTGGGCCGGCAGCGATTTGCCCATTCCCAGTATCGCTAAGGAATATATGGAGGAGAACTTTGCGGACGATTTTTTGAGCCGACGATATATTGATTCAGCAACCAAGGCTTGGGCGGATGTTTATATCGTATATTGCTCCTCCAGACCCGGAGGTATACTGGGTCATCGGCCTCGAGTGTGCTATCCCGGATATGGCTGGATCCATGACGGTACCGAATCTTTGCAATTTGTTTCACGGGCCGGCCGACAAATACCTTGTTTAATACATCGCTTCCATAAGCCCGCTCCAATGCGCAACCGGACAGTTGTCTTGAACTTCTATATCTTGAACGGCCAAGTTACCGCCGACGAAAACGACTTTTCCGGGCCACTTGGTCGAAGGCCTAATATCGCCGGCGACCCGGCTCGATACGTGGCACAGGTCCAGATAAGCTCGGTGCTGGAGAATTTCGTCCGAACGATAGCAAAGGATGTGACAGATTTGGTTTTGGATTATCTCCCGGACCAAAAAGGCAAGGTCCGGGTGGTTGAATATGGAAAAGTCAAAGATAGTGTTTTGAAATAGACCAAACCGATGCCGGTGAAAACCAGCATTGGGATAGTGGCATAAGTTGTGTTGTTAGTGGAAGTTACATTGATTTTCTCAATGCAACCGAGGGGGACGGAGTATAGCTGAACCTATTTGAATAAAAAATAATAGTTATGAAAATGCTTATCTGGTAAATGACAACGTAATGCGGTGGAAATGTCCTCTATGAATGAGTGACAACGATTTGTTCGATAGTTTTCAGGTAGAATATGGACGAAATTATAATTGAGCCTAACAAGAGTTTGAAACGCTTCTGGCAGGAGCTTTGGTCATATCGGGAGCTCTTTTATTTTCTGGCGTGGAAAGATATTCTTGTACGATATAAGCAGACTGTGATCGGTATTGCCTGGAGTGTAATCCGTCCGTTATTGTCGATGGTTATTCTGAGTGTAATTTTTGGTGGGGTCGCCAAGCTGCCGTCCGGAAATACTCCCTATCCTATACTCGTTTGTGCGGCGATACTTCCCTGGCAGTTTTTTAGCAGTATCCTCACCCTAAGCGGTAATTCGCTGGTTGCGAACCGCAACATGATTACTAAGGTCTATTTCCCACGTATCATTATTCCCAGTACGTCGATGGTGGTTAGCTTAGTGGATTTCGTTATAGCATTTGCTATTCTCGTATGCTTGATGCTCTGGTATGGTTTTTGGCCAAACTTGAAGATTTTTGTTCTGCCTGCGTTGTTGCTCCTTGCTGCTTTGACATCGCTGGGTGCAGGGTACTGGATTGGTGCTCTGAATGTCAAGTATCGTGACTTTCAGCACATTGTGCCGTTCATAGTTCGATTCGGATTGTACGCCTCACCCGTAGGCTTCAGCAGCAGCTTAGTACCGGAAAAGTGGAGGCTGCTGTACTCTCTCAACCCTATGGTAGGAGTTATCGACGGCTTCCGCTGGGCACTGCTCGGAAAAGAAGCAAGCCTCTACCTGCCAGGGTTCTTAGTCTCCATAGGCCTTGCTATAACGCTCTTTATCACCGGAGCGTTATTCTTCACCAAAACTGAGCGCAAATTTGCAGATATTATTTAAATAGAAAAATGAACGCCGTTATCAAAGCAGAAAACTTAGGCAAAAAATACATCAT
>JAIVYN010000098.1:0-12865 GCA_048635425.1 Candidatus Aegiribacteria sp. | reverse complement strand
GGATAAACTTCTTTGATACCGCAGACGCTTATGGAGATGGCTACGCTGAAACGGTTCTCGGAGAATTTCTGGCTGAGAAATCTCGCGAGACCGTCGTCATCTGTACGAAAGTATTCAACCACTTTAATCCGGACGGCTCACGCTACCCGGACCTCTCGCCGGTGCACATACGGCAGCGCTGCGACCTGCAGCTGCAGCGTATGGGTGTTGAGACAATTGACCTTTATCTGCTTCACATGTTCGATCCGTTGACGCCTTTAGCGGATGTAGCCGAGACTATGGATTCATTAAAAAAGCAGGGAAAGATACGCAGCTATGGCCTCAGCAATCACACGCTTGAGCAGCTTCGGGCACAGCGGCATTTCGGGGCCTATGACGCAGCTCAACCGCGTTATAGTCTGATTGAGACGGATATCGAAAGTGACCTCTTAGGCTATTGTGAAGCGGAAAATATCGGCGTGATGGTCTATTCGCCTATGCACAAGGGACTGCTCACAGGCAAATACACCGGCAGTGAGACCTTCGGCGATTTTCGAAAGTATCTCCCCGATTTTCAGGGCGAACGTTTCCAGGCAATTGCAACAGCAGTGCAAAGTCTGGGGCCGCTGGCGAAGAAGTATCACCTTTCCACGTATCAACTGGTCTTAGCAGCTACGCTGATGCATCCGGGCATCGACGTCGCCATTGTCGGAATAAAGAACCCGCCCCAAATCACCGAAGCGATAGGAGCCATGAGCAAAACAATTTCGCGCGAGGATTACTTCGCTGTCCGTAAGGCACTTGCGGTGAACGGTGTTTCAAAGATACAAGATGCGAGCGGCCAGAGGAAATAAAGCTGACATCTCAACTATTTGTTCCAGAGTCATTGCTCAAAATCCCGCTGCCCCGGGTTTGGCTAAGCCTGTGCAGCAGAAGGCAGAGAACAGAGGACAGAAAACAGATAATCTGACTTCTGTCAATCCGACTTCTGTCTTCCGACTTCTGTCTTCTGACTCCGACTGCTACACCCTATCGGGCGTGGGGCACACGAACGGTCTGCGGTATTCGCGATTTAGTATCTTGTTGGCCGCGGCGCTGTTGGTAAACACTTCCCTCTCGGGGTCGAACTGGAGCAGCGGTCCCATCGACATCGGGTACTTGTCCAAATCAACGCCGTTATCTTTGAAATGTCGAACGGTCCGATTCAGCGTTTCGATGTTGTGGTCCCGGCTCTTTACTTTTTCCAGCACGCTCTTGGCTTCGCCAACGGAGACATTGTTGTCTTCGCCCAGATAATAGCTGATGTTGGCCAAATGCGCCAGTGCCGCGGAGAGATGGCCCTGGAAAGCGTCCGAGTTGAGGTCTTTCGTTCTTCGGCTGCGAACGGCCCGCACAAAGTTGTCGTAGTGGTCGCCGCCGCCCCTGAACTCCTTGACCAACTTACCCTTGAGATCGAACACCATGCAATGGGTGTAGGACTTCTGGACCAGGTAGCCTTCGGTCCCGTAGAAGATAACGCCTATCCTGTTGCCCTTGGTGCTGTCGAACATAGTGCTAATCTCAATGTCGGCCGAATTGTCAACCGAAAGGCCTCGCGTCTCGAACACCATGCACTTGTCCCCGTAATCATAGATGGCGATCTCGGTGTTGGCCGTGTCGCCGGCATCGACGTAATCAGGGTCGTTGCGTTCGGCCTGATAGCCCAAGCGGCCGCCGTAGGCGATGACGCTTTTGGGATGGCGGTTAATGCCCAATCCCCATCTGGCGATGTCGGTTTGGTGCGGACCCTGGTTGCCCGAGTCGCCGTTACCGTAAAGCCGCTGCCAGTGCCAATCGTAGTGGAATCGCGACCGGGTGAGCTTCGGCGTAGTGTACGGCGCCGGACCGCTCCATAGACTGAAGTCCACCTCGTCGGGAATTGGATAATTCCCTAATGCACCAATCGATTTTCGTCGCTTGTAGCAGAGCCCCCGCGCGAAGTTGACCTCGCCGATACCGCCTTCTGCGATGAACTTCATGGCGTTCTGAAGGGCCGGATTCGAGCGGCATTGTGTGCCCACCTGGCATATCCTTTGGTATTTCTTGGCGGCGGCCACAAGTGCGGCGCCTTCGGGAATGTCGTGACTAATCGGCTTTTCAATGTAAACATCTTTGCCTGCCTGCATCGCCCAGACCCCGCAGAGCGCATGCCAGTGATTCGGAGTCGCCGTGCCAACGATATCGACGGACTTGTCGTCGAACACTCGGCGCATATCCTTGACCCACTTGGGACGGCGGCCCGTACGTTTCTCGATCGAATTGCAGCAGTTTTGTCCCACTTTCTCGTCCACGTCAACGATGTAAGCGATTTGGCAATCCTTTCGGCCGGAGAAGGCGCTGATGTGACTACCCCCGCGACCGCGGCAGCCGATCACCGCGCAAAGAAGCTTTTCATTGGGGCTTTTGGTTTGCGCTTTAGCAACGCTGCTGATCATCGGGCTTGTGGATACTGCCGCTGCCGCCGCGGCAAACATCGAGTCCTGCAAGAACCGTCGGCGAGTTCGTTTTGTCATGATAACCACTCCTTAAAACATGTTGAAGCCTGACTGAATATTACTTTTATATTTGACACGCTACCATAACCAGGAGGAATTGGCAAGAAGAATGTCTGGAAAGCAATATACCAGTAACGTATAAATACTCATCCATTTTCGCGATAAGCAGGAGCAATATAAGAAAAAAGCAGGGCCTATACCAAATCAGTATAAGCCCCGAATTGATACGAATCTACCCCGGCTGGGCGCCGCGGCGACTGCTACATTACCCACGCCCCCATATCTTGCTTCACAAGAAGCAATGGAGGCCATTTAAATTCCGGCTTACGGTGACGGAGCATACAAACGAATATCATCAAAGTACATCATACCCGAACCGCCGGCTAATGGATTGTTCTTATCGCCAAAACCAATAGCAATAGTATTGACATTAGCCAGGTTCACGCCCTGGTCTGCAAACCCCTGTAGGTCGATAGTCCATTGGGTCCACTCATCTACCTGTGCGGCATCAGGATTATCTTGAGTGACTACTGCATTGCCATTGAGAGCAACATACATCGGCTCAGCAGCATTATCCGAATTGCCTCTGAACCAGATTGACAGTACCCCTACACCCTCCGCGGTCCAGTCACGCGGATAGGTCAGCGTCTTCTCCACCTCTGAATACATGAGGACGCTGTTGTCGTACCAGAATGGCATCGATTGGTTGCCTCCGTGAACGATAGTTTCTTCGGTAAAAGAAGCAGTGCTTTCGTCGCCAACGGCCGAGCCGCTTCCGTTGCCGCCAGAGTAGGGGTCAGTACCCGGCGTACCATAGCCAAGCCCGTCTTCCCACGAATACCATATCTGGTTGTCCCCGGAATCGTAGTCCTCGAAATCGTCCACGACAAGGAAGCCGGCGGTCGTAAAGCTCCAGAGGATGCCTGGCCATGGACTGTCGGGATTGGCGTCATTGACCTCATCAATACGCCAATAGTAGGTGACATCCAGCTCAAGTTTTCCGGGGTCATAGCTCTCAGCACCAAGGTCCCTGGTGCCTTTATACTCCGGCGAACTTGTATCGGCATTTTTCACGGCATCTTCATCAGTGCCAAAGTATAACTGGTGCGAAACAGCATAGACACTCGGCGAGAAGGTAATAATCTGTGTCTGCTTTACATCCACAGCGCCGTTAGCCGGGTCAGGGTTCCCGACGGCGCCCTCAGTAGTAAAGCTCCAGACGTCGCCTTTATACGTCTCGACAATATCAAACTCATCGACACGCCAGTAGTAAGTCTTAGCCAATTTAAGTGGGCCTGGAGTATAGGTCAATGTTCCCTGAGGAAGACCCCCAGCGGCATTGTTCACATCGTCAAAATTCTCGCCGAAATATACAGTGTGTAGTTTCGCACCGAAACCTCCTGTCCAGCTAAGGTCTGCGTCCGGGTCTACCTGCTCGGCAGCATCAGCCGGGTCGGGGAAGTATGCGGTTTTGGGTGGGACCTTAAAGCTCCAGACATCACCTCTCCAGGGACTATTTGGATCCAGATCATTGACTTCGTCGATTCGCCAGTAGTAAGTCGTGCCTGGAATAAGGCCGTCCGGATAGGGAAATCCGGGAAAGCCAGCAACAAAATACGCCTCGCCCTGGTTGCCTCGGAATGCCTCGGCGGCGCCATCGTTCACAACGTCAAAATTGTCGCTGAAGTACACATCGTGCGAGAGAGCAAAATCTCCCGGCTTCCAGGAAAGGTTCACCCACGTATCCGGGTGTAGGGCGCCATCCTCAGGGACGGGTCTCGAAGCCAAGGATTTCTCTCCGAGATAAGGTTCGACATAGTCGCCTTCATAAAATCTTACGCCATCGATCCAGAAATCAGCTACCTCATAACCTATGTGGAATGTGATGGACGCCGGATTCACGTCCTCAGTCATAACAGAAGTTGTTATGCTGAATTCCGTCCATTCTTCCGTCATGGTGAAGGCCTGCTCACCATATCCTACCCATGGATCTCCGTCATGCTCCGGTTTGAAATTGATATCAAGTGTACCACTACTACACTTGAGAAAGGCGGAAAGTGTGTATTTCTTTCCTTGCTCAAAAATATTATGTCCCCTGTGCTGCAAGCCGATACTGTAAAAATTATCACCTAATGTGGTAATATCAATATGTAGAGAAAAGTTTCCCTCAATCGGATCTTCTTTAACCGCTGCCCCCACCAATTCTTCAACTACTTCTGTCGTAGCGCCTCCATATGTGGTCCACGGCGCCATTACACCGTCCTCGAAGCCGCCGTTAACAAGCAAATTTTCGACCTCTTGGGCATGGCTTGAACCGATTCCTAAGAATCCTATCAACAACAATACTGTCAACCAGATTACTCGAGTTCTCATTATAAAACCTCCTATAAAAAGGTCACAAAAACAACGACTGTGCTTTGGCCACACACCAAAACACTCGTTTTTTTCAACATATGAATTGTTAACTGAAATGTACAATATCTACACCGTGAAGCACAAGGTTTCCACTACAACTTCGTACTTCACATAATAACTCCTCCTCTATTCGATAAATTACGATGATTCCGCGACTTTGAGGAGCGAAATCCACAGATACCCTCATACGCGAACATAATATTCACCAACTCTATTTATACCAAATCAGCCACTTCCTCGTCAAGGATAAACTATACTTTTAGGGGGATTTTGTGTTACTATTTTCGAGAATTATTTTATGCCCTCCCAACAAATTTATTTGACGTTTTTGCATCGAAGCAATCTTAAAATAATAAGAGCTTATCCGAATAACCGGGTCGTTATGAGGCCGAGCGAAAAATTCGAGGCCAAGGCGGCAGGCCAAAAATGCTCGGAGGCGTGGTTTTTTCCACGTTGAGAACATTTTTTCACCGACAACGCAGGCATCGGGCTTCCCTTGGGGATAGAGCGGGTTATTTGGATAGGCTCTAAATAGCCAAAAGTCAATTAAAACGGGGCCAATACTGAATCTATCAGTATAAGCCCCGAATTGACATAAATCCGCTTTTCAGCTATATCATATCTTATGGTGCCGGTTCTTGCGGCGGAAGATACAGACGAATATCGTCAAAGTACATCGTACCTGAACCACCAGCAACCGGATTATTCCTGTTACCAAGACCAAGGGCAATCGTATTGACATTAGCCAGGTTTACGCCCTGGTCGGCAAAGGCCTGCAGGTCGATATTCCATTGGGTCCACTCTTCTACCTGTGCTGCATTAGGATTATCATGAGAGACCACCGCACTGCCATTTAGAGCAACATACAATGTCTCAGCAGCGTTAGCCGAATCACCTCTGAACCAAATCGTCAGTCTGTTGACACCTTTCTCGGTCCAGTCACGCGGATAAGTCAACGTCAAAGTTGCCTCAGAGTACCCAACACTATTGTCGTAGAATACAGGCATCGACTGGTTGCCTCCGTGAACGATAGTTTGCTCTGCAAAAGGAGGAGTGTCATAACCAACTAAAGAACCGTTTATCGGGTTGTCATAACCGTCTATCCACACGTTAAATATCCTGTTGCTCTCGGGGTCGGCGGGGTCAAGGTCGTTGTAGGACTCGAAATCGTCCACGATAAGGAAGTTGGCTGTCGTAAAGCTCCAGAGGATGCCTGTCCACGGACTGTCTGGATTGGTGTTATTGACCTCATCAATCCTCCAGTAGTAAGCAGTATCCCACTCAAGCATTCCGGGGTCATAGCTCTCAACACCAAGGTCCCTGGTGCCTTTATACTCCGGCGAGCCGGTATCGGCATTTTTCACGGCATCTTTATCTGTTCCGAAATAGACCTCATGCGAAGCAGCAAAGACACTCGGCGAGAAGGTAATAATCTGTGTCTGCTTTACATCCACAGCGCCATTAGCCGGATTCGGGTCCCCGACGGCGCCCTGAGTAGTAAAGCTCCAGACGTTGCCTTTATACGTCTCGATGGCGTCAAACTCATCGACCCGCCAGTAGTAAGTCTTAGCCAATTTAAGTGTGCCGGGAGAATAGGTTGTAACTCCCTGGGGGAGACCTCCGGTGGCACTGCTGATGTCATCAAAATTGTCACCGAAATACACAGTGTGTAATTTCGCACCATAGCCTGGCGTCCAGCTAAGGTCTGCATCCGGGTCTACCTGCTCGGCAGCATCAACCGGATCTGGAAAGTATGCTGTCTTGGGAGGAATACTAAAGCTCCAGACAGGGCCCTTCCATGGACTATTCGGCTCGGTATCATTGACTTCATCGATTCGCCAGTAATATGTCGTGCCCGGAATAAGCCCATCCGGGTAAGGAAATCCGGGAAAGCCAATGACAGCAAACGTCGCGGGCTGATTGCCCTGGAATGCACTCTCGGCTCCGGTATTAACTTCATCAAAACTGTCGCTGAAATACACATCGTGCGAAACCGCAAAATCTCCCGGTCGCCACGAAAGATTAATCCAGGTATCCTCATGTAGGGCGCCGTCTTTCGGATCCGGACGCCGCGCGGACGGTTGGTCGCCTAATCCTATCACACTGTTTACCCAGTTGCCGATGAACTCAGCACAGGTTAAACCTCTGTCGTCTATCCAGCCACTTGGACCACCAGCAGCTTGGTTTATAAGAGCGACGTAACCGTCAGTCTCTGTGTTGTGAATAACAACAGGATCAGCCTGTGCTTCTGCGCCTGCATCATCTGTGCCACCCCTAGATGCGAATATCGCAGCAACTTCCCAGGGGGCTTGAACAGCACTGAGGACAGTTGGTCTATCCGTTTTGACACGGTCATTGAGACTGGGTAAATATTCCTTACCTGTCGGTGTCACCGTCATCTGTGTATTATCACCGAACACGATAATCCAATAAGGAAGGTCAAGGATGTTCGCGGCACCAGCGTCGCCGTTCTGAGCTTGCCGAAATCCACCTTCATACGAGACGTATCCAAACCAGTCACCGACATTTATGACCATGTTTCCGCCGTCGAGCCACTCTTCAGCACGAGAACCATCCTGCTGAAGGTTTGGGAATGGATAGAGGACACTCGGCATGCATCCGTTAAGCCAGATAATGTCCATTTCACCATCATTCGTATTCTCATCTACCCATGCACCGAATTCGTAAAACTGATAGTCATCGAACTGCCGGATATCATTGAACAGATGTCTGGTTTCGGCAATTATCGTCTCAACGTGGTCGAACTGCGAAGCATCATACCAGCCATCGGTGTTCCATTGCCCGACGTAGAACGCTATGTCAGAAGCCATAGCCATCGTGCAAAATGCAAATGCGACTACGAATACCAACACTAGATTTTTCATTTTTTTACACATAATAGTCTCCCTTCACCCCGTCCCGTCTTCGACGGGCGGGATTCAAAAATTAAATATAGGTTGTTAATTGAAATGCAAAAATCTTCACTGCGATTGACGAAGTTTCCGCTATAACTCAATACTATACGTAATAATTCCTCCTCTATTTTAAAAACTACAAGAATTGCACCCGCTGGATGAACTAAAAGCCAAAGATGCCCGACTGCGCAGGCACAAGCTTCACTAATGTTATCTATACCAAATTATCTACCTTCCCGTCAAGTAAAATCTCTTGAATAATGCATGTCTTTTTGATAGAATTATACAAAAATCTGTAATGTTATCATTTGTAAGGCCGTAAAAAGCATTTTATAGAAGAAATTTTGCAGGCAACGTAATCTCAGAAGAAGGAGAAGGTGCAATATGGACGAACGAAAGGTGCTTTCGCCTTTAGAAATTAAGATTGCTACCCAGACAAGCGGAAGAGTTCTATCCCCGTTAGAAATAAATCGAATTCAGAAAGTGCAAGGGTTTCGTGCGGCATTTCTCCGAAAGGAGTCCTTAGGACTAACGGGATTTACGTTAATAGAGCTTCTGGTGGTGATTGCAATCATAGCGCTACTGATGGCGATATTGATGCCCGCACTGCAGCGAGTTAAGAGACAGGCCAGGACAGTTGCCTGCCAATCGAACCTGCACCAGTGGGCTCTTATCTGGTCCATGTACACGCAGGACAACAATGGGTACTTCCCCAAGGAAGTCCTAACCTGGCGAGGCCTGATAGAGGACTACCACAAAGAAAGAGAGATAACTCTATGCCCAACGGCTACCAAACTCTACACTGATGGCGCCCGGCCCCCATTAGGAGCATGGGAGCAAACGTGGGATCAAGCTGAAACTGATGTTAGCGGCCGGCCTATTGCCAGCAGCTATGGTATAAACCAGTGGGTGTTGAACACACCGAATGTCGTAGGTGGACGGGTGCTTGAGGAGCTTTGGAGGACTCCTAATGTCAGTGGTGCAAATCAGGTGCTGCTTTTTGGAGATTGCGCTATCACCGGTGCCACCCCATTGGACACGGACCAGCCTCCGGAATATGACGGGGATTGCGCCAATGTGTGGGGGACAGGTGGAAGCACCGACGAGATACGGCGTTTCTGCATGAATCGACACAGCGGTTTTATGAACGGCCTTTTCCTGGACTGGTCGGTCAAAAGGGTCGGACTAAAAGAGTTGTGGACATTGAAATGGCATCGCCGGTTCGACACGGCAGGGCCATGGACCAAAGCCGGCTTCGTCGAGTCGGCGGACTGGCCGCAATGGATGAGAAGCTTTAAGGACTACTAACGGTTCACTGTTCTGTCTACTCCAACGCCTGCTCTGTGTGCCCTTCTCCCGTATTCGTCGAGTGGATTGGCGGGACCATACGAGTAGCGCTTTTAACGAATCCTTCATATAGATGGAAAACATCTGAAGCATCTCTCTGCTGAGGGTTTTTGTTGTGTAAGTTTATCGTGATACGCGACTTATAAGTATTCTATCTTGACTTCTCGCGTATAAGTTGCAAATTGTGCTTGTATAAGGTCTGTTTATGTGCTATCATTTATAAGGTATGAAAAGAAATGAACCTGAGATTTTGTCACCAGGTGTTTATCAGCTTTGAGCAAGACTGGCAATGGAAGAGGGTTTCGTTATGCGCCTGAAATACACGATAATGGTAATTGTTATTTTTTGTTTGGCGAACCGCCTGGTTTGTAACATCTATGCGTCCGATTCGTCAACCGTTTCAAAGGATTCACCGAATAGCCGGGCATCCATACAAATCGTCGATGAAGAACACCGTTCAATCGCTAATCTTCGTGTACAAATCGCTCAGCAAGAAACTCTCCAACGTCCACTCAAAGAACAAAATCAGGACCTCTTAAAGACAATTCGCCGGGCGATTGGGTTTGCTCCGCTGTTTCTCGTCGCCGTTCTTGGCCTGATTAGTTATTTAACTCATCGACAGTATGAAAAAGACAAATTGCTTTTAATGTGCATAATTAAGAGCGAATTCGCAAAAATAAAATCAGAAATTGAATCCCGATATTCTGACCTCGAATCATCTGACGGCTTACAGCTCAAAACCAAATCGCTCGAACAATCAATCAGAAACATTGCAGAATCAATAACCTCTGAAGCAATAAAACCCATTGACGAGCGTACCAAGCTTTTAATGGGAAGCAGGCTCATGCTTCAGATGGACATCTCGACGCTCCAGGCCGAGCAGCACATGGACAAAGGTCAGCTAACTAATGCCATAAGATGCTGGATTGACGTTGCACAAAAGGCCTGGGCTGTAGAATGGAATTGGCGGGTCGCGCATGCTCTTGACAGAATAAATTATCTTCTCAACAAAGGGGCCGAAATCACGCTCGCATCAAGTAAAACTGAGCTGAATGCTTTTCTGCAATCTTTACCGCCGCAGTTTGAGCCGTTGGTCAAAGCAATTCAAAGCAAAATATAATTTTCTAACAAAAATACACTACTGCATATTTATTTTGGCAGAAACATCTCAATCACCCAACTAACTTTGCTCTCAACGTTGTACTCAACCGTTGTAATTCTTGCATTAATCGTACTCACAAGTTACCATAAGTTTTGACTCGACTGGGATCCAGCATCGAGATTTAATTTCAAATAAGGAAAGGATTGAAGCAGATGATAAATACAGTTCACGTAGGAATTGGTCCTATAGGACAGAAAATGGTTAAGTATGCAGTGGAGCGTGGATGTTTCAATATCGTAGGAGCTGTTGATCCTGATCCTGACAAAGCCGGCAGAGAGCTTGGTGAATTGTGCGGAGTAGAGCCGCTCGGAATCACCGTTAGCAGTAATCTTGATGATGCAATCAGAGCCAAGTCACCTGAAGTGGCATTAGACACTACTGTTAGTAGTATTGTCTCTTTTGAGAGCCATTTTGCCGAGCTTGCAAAAGCTAAGCTTCACATTATTTCCACCTGTGAAGAGCTTTTCTTCCCCTGGAATACTCAACCTGAAGTTTCGAAGAGAATAGATAAAGTATGTCGTGAAAATGGCGTTGTATGTCTTGGTACCGGAGTTAATCCGGGGTACCTGATGGATTTTCTTCCAACAGTTCTTACTGGTCCATGCCGGAGCGTGAAAAAGGTTGAAGTATGGAGGGTCCAGGATGCTTCGGTACGCCGAATTCCATTCCAGCAAAAAATTGGCGCTGGCCTGACGCTGGAAGAATTTGAGGCCAAAAAGAAGGACGGGACACTGGGGCATGTAGGTTTGCCTGAATCTGTGGATTTTATCGCTGATAGACTTGGCTGGAAGCTTGACCGGAATGTCGAAACTCTTGAGTCGGTTATAGCTGACAAAGATATTAATATCGGGTACAAACCTATTTCTAAAGGCATGATCTGTGGAGTGCAACAGGTCGGCAGGGGTTTTGTTGGTGACAGAGAGGTTATTACTCTGAATTTTAGAGCTGCGGTCGGTGAGCCTGAATCCTATGACCAGGTGCACATCGATGGTGAGCCTGCAATTCAATCCAAAATTGCCGGCGGTGTAAATGGTGATATCGCCACATGTGCTATTGCGCTTAACGTGGTGAGGTCTGTTCTTGAGGCAAGCCCAGGCCTTAAAACGATGGGTGATATCCCTCCGGTTGCCTTTTTTACAGAAAGAGCAGTATAAGAGTTTCGAATAATTGACCTTCGCTCACGAAAAATACCTACATGGAGCCTAAACGTTATGCTGGATTATGTCATTATCATCTTCTATTTATCTGTGGTCCTTTTGGTGGGATTGTGGAGTGGAAAGGGCATGAAGTCTCTGCAAGAGTTCTCGGTGTCCCACCGGTCGTATACCTCGATGGTCATTTTCGCGACCCTTTCAGCTTCATTCATCGGCGGTGGATTTTCTATAGGTAACGCCGAGAAGGTTTTTCGCCTGGGTATTGTAAACATCGTAGCCCTTTGGGGATTCAGTCTCAAAGAGCTCCTCGTTGCCAAGTTTATTGCGCCAAGGATGGGTAATTTTCCCAACGTCATCTCCACAGGTGATATCATGGAGCAAGGATATGGGAAGCTGGGAAAAGTCGTCACCGGGTTCTTCTCGGTCTTCCTTTGCGCAGGGATTGTGGGTGCTCAGGTGGGGGCCATGGGACTCATCTTCAACGTGTTTCTCGGCATCGAACCGCTTTGGGGCATCTTGATCGGCTGTGGAATTGTTATTGCTTACTCGACAATCGGTGGAATGCGAGCAGTGGTATTGACGGACATAATCCAGTTCTGTGTTCTTGCCATTGGTATACCGGCTGCGCTTGTGTTTGGCATAGTAAAAACCGGTGGCTTCTCCGCCATCAGAGCCGCTGCACCGGCAGGACACTTTTCGATACCGGGAGAGGCGTTGACCATTGGTGCTTTTCTGTCGCTGTTCCTCACTTTTCTGTTGGGCGAAACACTGGTGCCTCCTTATGTCCAGCGTTTGTTTATTGGCAAGGACGCTGCCCACACAGCCCGTGGCACTATGCTTAGCGGTATCTTTTCGATTCCCTTCTTTGCGATTACGGGTGCCATCGGACTGGTGGCCTTGGCGCTTGACCCGAAATTGGACCCCAATCTGGCCATGCCCTATGTTATTCGTACCGTGCTGCCCGTGGGAGTGCGGGGCATCGTCATTGCAGGAGTGATTTCGATAGTGATGTCCTCAGCCGACTCTTTTCTCAACGGAGCAGCCACCGGCTGTATCAATGATATAGTCAAACCTCTTCGGAAGAACCCGCTGTCCGAACGGCAGGAGCTGCTTTTGGCTAAACTTACGAACTGCTTTGTGGGCGTTCTCGCCGTTATTTTCGCCATCAGGATTCCCAGCATCCTCGACATTCTCATTTACGCTTATAATTTCTGGGCGCCCATTATCCTCGTTCCGTTGGCGGCCGTGTTCCTGGGCGTCCGGGTCACAAAGGCCGGATTCCTGACCGGTACTATAGCCGGTGCCACGGGCGTGCTGATATGGAGTGGCCTGTTGAAATCGCCGATGGGAGTAAACGGC
>JAIVYN010000097.1:0-12835 GCA_048635425.1 Candidatus Aegiribacteria sp. | reverse complement strand
ATGATTATGAAAAAGGCAAAAAAATAGTCGGACTTCAAGAAGCCCAACAGCTCGAAGACGTTAGAATATCCCCGTCCATATCCTTTGTGCCTGCGTGGAATACAATAACGTCTTCGAGCTGTTGGGCTTCTTGAAGTCCGACTATTTTTTTGCCTTTTTCATAATCGCCCGGATAACCGCCTGAAGTCATCACCACACAAACCGCCGGCCTCCGGTCCCATTCAAGGGTAATCTGGTCTAATGTGCCGTTGCAGACAGCCAGAAGAACTTCCAGCAAATCGCTTTTCAGGCGTGCAAGAATCGGCTGGGTTTCGGGGTCGCCAAAGCGCACGTTAAATTCCAGCACTCTCGGTCCACCGCCGGTAATCATAAGCCCTGCGTACAAGATGCCTTTGTATGGCGTGCCGTTTCGATTCATACCATCGACCACCGGCACAAGAATTTCACGCGTAATATGATTCATCATATCCTCAGTAACCACAGGTGCGGGACTGTAAGCGCCCATTCCGCCGGTGTTGGGCCCGGTGTCACCATCGCCGATAGGCTTGTGGTCCTGCGACGATTCCATAAGATAGATATTGCGCCCGTCCACAAAGGCAAGAATCGAGGCCTCTTCGCCGAGCAGTTTATCTTCGACGATGATTCTGTCACCCGCCGGGCCGAATACTTTGTCGCACATTATCTTTTCAGCCGCTAAGATTCCATCCGCAGGGTCATCACAAACAAAAACACCTTTGCCCTTCGCAAGGCCTGCGGCTTTTACGACCACCGGTTCGTCCCTGCTTGCGATATATGCTTTGGCATCGCTGAATCTGTCGAAGGTTCTGCCCTCAGCCGTAGAGACGGAGCTGGAGCGCATCAGCTGCTTTGCAAATGCTTTATCCGCTTCGAGCTGAGCGGCATCGGCGCTTGGGCCGAATGCCTTTATGCCGGCAGCTTCAAACGCATCGACCAGACCTGCTGCAAGAGGGTCCTCCGGGCCGACCACTACAAGACCGACATCATTCTGACGTGCAAAGTCCAGAAGCTCATCCGCATGCACAGAGGCGATAGGAATATTCTGTCCGCATTGTGCTGTGCCTGGATTGCCCGGCGCTATGTAAAGTTTAGTTAAACCTTTCGACTGAGCCAGTTTCCAGGCGATAGCATGCTCACGTCCGCCACTACCAATTAAAAGTACATTCATTTTTCAACCTTAAATTATATTCTATATCCCACACCTATCTCCGCCACGGAATGGCTGCAATCTTTTTCTGCCAATGTATCTGCTATAATATCTGAGCAATGATTTCAATGCATCTGCAACTGGTTGTTATTAGCTATTCTTTCTTTGGTTTTGCTCTTTTTGCTACTTTGACTATTGCATCCAGTTTCTCCATAATCTCAGGATCAATCTTATCCTTTGGAACCAAATCTGCCAGAATGTGGTAGTCGTTCTTCAGAAGGAGATTATCCATTCCCAGCTTCTCAAAGTAGATTTTGAATAGCCTATCCAGAAAAACATCTGATGCTTTGATATCAGGTGACCACGGTTCGCAATCGTACAAAATCTTGATGGCGCTAGAGACTTCTTGAATAGACTCTCTCATAGCCTTTTCTCGGCGCGACGACTCGGCTACACCAAATAGATCATCTGATTTTTGCCCACGTGCATAAGCAAGGAGAACGTCCTCCATGCATAGGTAGTTCTCAAGTTCTTTTCGTTGCCATATCATTTGCTGGAGGTCTGGTTTTTCTTCAATTGTTCTGTCAAGCCGGTCAAATATAGCAAGCCCGATAAGCTCTGGGTAAGCCTCACGTAAACCGTAGAAATGATCGAACGCCTTTTCCACCTGATTAGTAACATAGTATACAAATGGACGCTCAAGTATCTCTGTTGCTTTGTGATCCAGCGTCCGTGCAAATTTCTGTAATATCGCCAAATCCGTGGAACCTTCAAGGTAGAGTACCCAGCCTGTTTGTTCTGCGCGGTAGTATTGGTCAAATCCTATTTTCTTTAACGCTTTGAGGAGTTGGCTGCCACGATCATTTATTCGATGAGGTTTGCCAACGAACGCGATGACAATGTCTTTGCCGGCAGCTTCGTTGAGAACGACTTCAGAGTGGCTTGCAGCAATGATTTGAGAGCCTCGTTCCTCGGCAACTTCGGTAAGCAACTGATATATTTCGCTTTGTCGTAAAACCTCTAAATGTGCATCTGGTTCATCAAGCAAGAGAATTGTGTTTGGATTAGCGTACAGATGAGCCAAAAGTAAGAGAATTTGCTGAAGTCCCCGGCCGGAGCAAGATAGGTCGAGGCTAACTCCGTTTGGCTCCTGATATTCCATAGTAATCTCACCTCGCTCACGAATGTACCTGGGCGGTTTGAGGTCAACGCCAAATAATGTCTTTATACTCACACAAAGTTCTGTCCACTCTTTTTGGTTAGCTTGATCAAATATCTGGCAGCACAGGTTCCGAAGGACTTGAGCCGTCTGACCTTCTCCTAATAAAACATTGATACGACCTGGCTCCAATTTGGGTTCCGTAGCCGCCAAACCCGACATAGGAGGTAAATATGCGATACGAACTTTGTTAGCGATTTCCGGTACTGTAGTAAACTCCGCGCTTTTGACGGGCTTGTCTTCAAAGCCCGACTTACGAACAGGTCGACATAAAATCGATTCTTCATTGGTATAATCAAACTCGAACCCACACGACCAAGATTTATCATTGGTTATGCCATCCACAATGATGTCAATTCGAATGTTTTTTGTTCGAGGCTTACTACCAGAGGTATCTACGTCTCTGACATGCAAATCGCTCCACAGAAGTTTTGCCTTGGGAACAGGAATAGAGATGAGGTCCCTTCTGTTGATAGCAACTCCGGGGCGCTTCGCGGGAGATGCCTTTTCTCCGCGTTTCTCCATCCATTGCCTCAGGCCAATTTCCCATAGAGCGATGGCCTGCAAGGCTGCGGTCTTGCCAGAATTATTGGGTCCGATGAGCACGACAGACTTGCCAAGCTCTACTTCAACATCCTTCAATTTCCTAAAGTTCTTGATTTGGATACGAGTTAACATGTCTCTCGTCTCCTATAATGTTCGGCTATCGTCCCTATTTACACCAAGATGCCACGGTGACATCGCTACACAGACAAGTCTTTTTTGCTTACCTATTTACAATGGGTAAAACCACAACTTTTTTCAAGTAAATGCTGCTCACGAAACAATAGTCTAACAGAGTCAGCGGTTTTGCTCAAGCTATCACTTTAACTTTAGGGTAACTATCTGGAGGGTCTTATCTTTCCTCTCCCCAGAGTTTAACGTCGTCGAATTGGCCGGTGTCGTCAAACGAGCCAACGCCGATCCTGCCCCATTCGAAGCGATGGTCAACAGCAGTCATTATCGGTTCAGGCCCGTCGTCAAAAAAGACCTCAATCGTGCCTTCTTCGGCGTCACGCACTAAGCGCACGGTGTGCCAGTTATCGTCCCACTTTGTCCCCTCGGTTCGTGTTTTTGCAATCGATACCCGCGGTTCTGCATCAACAATAAAAATCGAGTTCGCGTGAGCATCGGATTGGTTGGCAATGTGCACGTAATAGAAATTCGATGGGTCCTGATGTCCAAAAAACAGGCACATATCTCGATGGCCATAGTCCTTCGTCGTAGAGCGCATCTTCACCTCCAGCACAAAGCTGCCGACAACATAATTGCGAACAAGGTTAATGTTGAAAGGCGAGCGGACTCGTGGCTCATATTCGCTCTGTTTATACAGGGCCAACACCTTGCCATGGTGTCCGGGTTCGATTCGCCACGCGAATGAGTCGGTTGCCTGCCAGTCGCCAAGTCTACCGTCCTCAAAGTCCGCCTCGAACAACAGCGGCATTTTCTCACCGCCGCCTATACCAGCCGGTCCGTTACACCCGGCCGCCACAGCCAGCAGCATTAGTAAAATAACAGTTGCTTTCCAAAAAATTACTGTTCTCATCGCTTAGTCTCCTTCTTAATAAATACGATAGAGTTATGCCTAACCTCGATTTTGCAGAAACCTTATTAATATGAGTCTTTTTTCCTTTAGTTACGTCCCAATGTTCTGAGATATTACCACTGAGCTTCAACATAAGGCCCTACGGGACCTTTCGGTCTAAGCTTAGGCATAGACTTTAGAATGGCTTCTGCTATTGCAATATCACTTTGCCGGGTAATTTTTATATTCGAAGAGCTCGCCTCCACGATCGTTACTTTATGACCCAGCGCTTCGACTAATTGAGAATCATCGCTGATTTTGCTTTGGTCCAGATTTTTGAGATTTTCATAGGCTTTTTTGAGCAGCTCTGCGGCGAAGACCTGTGGGGTTTGGGCCTCGTAGAGACTCGCCCTGTCAACGGTCCTGATTATAGTGCTATCCATTACTTCTTTTATCGTCGCCGCAACCGGGCAGGCCGGTATGGCTGCACCGCTTTTGGCGGCAGCGACAAAACCAGCGCCAATCAATTCAGCAGTTACGCAGCATCGACAGGCATCGTGTACAGCAATAAGGTCGATATCATCTTTGATAAGTTCGAGACCTTTATTTACGGTATCAAAACGCTCAGAGCCCCCAAAAAAGATTTTTACGTTGAAGAACTTCAGGTTAGGTCCCCATTTGATGCTCACAAGCTCCTCATCCTCAGGTGCGATGCCTAACAAAATCTGTTTTACGTCTTCTCTGTTTGCGAAAAGCTCGACGCTTCGCAGAAAGACCGCCCTGCCGGCCACATTTACAAAGGCTTTCTTTCTTTTTCCGCCGAACCGGCTGCTGGTCCCGGCGGCACAAATAATTGCAGCAACATTTTGACTCATAGCGAAAGTTCCTGTTTTATGCTCTTGCTTTACTAATCCGTATAACCCGTCCCTGTGCGCAGGAAACAGGGCTTCCAACCGTTATAATACTCATATTAGCTGCACGATTCAAGCATGCCTGTAGGTAAAACAGGATGCGTTTATTTGCGAAAAAGTACAGCTTCGCGCTCAAACCACCTGGTACAGAAGAAAAGGAAAGCACCTGCAATAACGACACTTGAACCGAGAATGGCGATAAACATCTCGTAGTTCATAGTGCCCTTGATAAGCTCTTTGATCGCAAGCGAGATATTGGTAATCGGCACCATGGCCCAATACCAATCAAGTTTTACTATCGGAAGCATAGCGATAAAAGCCGGCACAATGGCCAGAAAATTGAGCGGGCCACAGTAGGCACTGGCCTCTTTGAAACTCTTGGCGTAAATGGATACGCTCAACAATACCGCAGCGAACATTGCGGCTGTGGGAATCAACATTGCTGCTATCAATACCAGGTCAACCACACTCACAGAGGCAATGACCTCACCCAATTCCCCGGTAATCTCCTGTCCTTTTGCCGCCAACATAACGCCCAAGCTTGTAAGGCTGAGCAAGGCCGCCGTTACACCCGTTGTGAAAATCACAAAGAATTTGCCAAGCACTATCTGATAGCGCCGAATCGGCGCCAGCAAAAGGGTTTCCAGTGTTCCGCGTTCCTTTTCACCAGCCCCCAAGTCTATGGCCGGATACATTGCCCCCATAAAACAGAAGATGATGAACAGGTAGGGAAGCATCCCACCGACGCGTTCACCGAGCACCTCTCGCAAATCGGCTGTGTTGTGCTCTTCGATTGTGACAGGATTGAGTAAATGTTCCTGCTCCTGCGGCGTATCCAAACCAAGGCCGGCCAGACGTTCCGAGCGGTATCTCTCACTGAATTCACGAATTACTTTACCGGCTCTGTTCTTAACTTTACTGGTAGCGGAGGCATTGTTGTAATAAAACCGGACAGCAACCTGTTCGTTCCTTTCGAGCTGTTCGCGAGCTGTTTGAGGGATAACCAAGCCGAATTTAATCTTGTTTTCTTCAATGGCCGATGCAATCGCTTCCTGTGTGGGGATATCCACCTTCTCGAATCCTTTTTCTTCGCTGAATGCGTTGGCCAAGTCAGGTAAGTGTTCAGCTCCGAAGATGGCAAAAGTGAGGGTTTCCGTCTGGGCTTGTTTCTCAGCCCTTACAAGGAATCCAATCATAATATTCATCAGTACAGGCACTACGAGGGTGGGTAAGGCCACCATAAATATTAGGGTTTTCCTATCGCGCAATATTTCTTTCATTTCCTTGAGGTATATTGTGAGAATATTAAGCCGCATGATTTACCTCACTGGAATCAATCAAAGTCAAAAAGGCCTTGTCCAGATGGGTTTGTCCCGTATCGGAGCGCATTTGCTCAATTCTTCCCTCGAAACAGAGCCGGCCTTTGTGAAGAACCACAACAAAATCACAGAGCCTGTCTACTTCGTGCATGTGATGTGTGCAAAAGAGGACCGTTTTGCCCTTGGCTTTGCAGGATTCAATGAAATTCAAAATGGCCTCAGCCGCAGCAACGTCGAGCCCGGTGGTCGGTTCATCGAATATGATGACTTCGGGGTCGTGAATAAGTGTACGGGCAATCGAAACCTTCTGCTTCATACCGGAAGACAGTGAGTCATTGCGTTTGTGTACAAAATCAGTCATCTCCAAAAGGCTGAAAAGCTCATCCATACGCTTGTCAATTTTTGCCTGCTCCAGGCCATGCAATTTTCCGTAATATTCGATCATTTCGCGTACGGTGAGACGACCATAAAGCCCGGTGTTATCGGAAAGAAAACCTATTCTTTTGCGGACCTCAAGAGGTCTTTCAACTACGTCTACGCCATCAAACCTGGCCGTGCCTTCGCTGGGTTTCAATGCGGTCGAGAGTATTCTCAGCAGGGTGGTTTTCCCCGCGCCGTTGGGGCCGAGAAGCCCCAAAATGGCCCCGGTTTCAGCACGAAAACTGACATTCCTCACCGCGTAAAACAATTTCCCGCCTTCGCGTGCGTCTTTTTGCCGGTGACCCTTGCCTTTTCGTCTGGGACGCCGAAAAGATTTGCTTAATCTGTCAACCTCTATCATACCTTACACCTAATCCAGCATTTCCCGATCAAAGTCAGCCTGCCTATCCAAACAAGCCGGGCGGTTTAAAATTCGATACCACGTCTTGCTTTTATTCCTTTATCAAACGGGTGCTTGATATTTTTCATTTCCGTCACCAAATCCGCTAATTCTATCAATTCCCTGGTTGCACTTCTGCCGGTCATAACAATTTCGACAAGAGGGTTTCTTCTGTCGATTATATTTTTGATATCTTCCAATTTAGCCAGGCCTTTTGAAAGGCAAAATACAATCTCGTCAAGTATCAGCACATCGTAAAACTTTTTCTCCGCCGTTTGTGCGATTCTGTCAAGGGCCTCGCTGATTGCAGTCTGCATCCGGGCGACGGTTTGCTCGTCTTTTAGAGATCCGGACATATCCCAGGGCACATCAAGCGCTTCGGTCCTGATTCTGACAGCGCCCAATTGCAGCGCGAACCGCTCGCCAACATCAAGGGACGGGGGTTTCAAAAATTGATATATCAGGACCTTGTTTCCCTGGCCGGCTGCACGCAGCGCCAATCCGAACGCAGCGGTGGTTTTGCCCTTGCCATCCCCGGTATAAATCTGAACAAGCCCTTTTTTCAACATAAGGGTATATTAAAAGAATAAGAGACAAATTCAAATAAAAAAAGGAACTCTGCAGAGAGGTATTTCTTCTTAATCCCGAAAAGTGTTTGTTGTGTCAAAGGCTTTACCGGCCGTATCTCACTATTTGTCGGAGTTGGAAGCCTGGTCTTCGGAAGCTGCTTCTCCGGGAAGTTTGGCAATGATTTGTGAAGCGGGCTCATCCATAATAGATATATCTGTGGTGTATTCGGGATAAGAAAGAGAAAAAATCTTCTTGAAAGTAAGTCTGGTTTTGTCCCGAAGCAAGTCCAGGACGTAGAATTCATTCACATTTTTAAGGGCATTATTTCTGGCCTCATTGTCAAGGGCGAGTACTTCATCGGAGCTGAAATCTTCTATAATGTCGTACTTCCAGGGGACACTCTCCGCTTTTTCCAAAGGTAGTTTGTAAAACTTTCTGTTGTAGATTTCACAGCTTAAGACTCTTGGGTTCGGCAGCGCGATTTGAATCACTTTTTGTGAATCGTTGATATTGTAATCCATTTGGTCCAGCTCGAAACCGACTTTCAGCTTGGCCGTATATCTTAACAAGCCTCTTTTCCAGCGAACGGTAATAAGGCTGGTCTTCTTTTCTTTTATCTCCGTGACGCCTTCGGTTATATATTCCAGAATCGCCAATTCCGCTATCGCCTGGATGGATTTAATCAGAAATGTAGTTGTTTTGGATTCAGTCCTGGGCGTCGCGGACAATTTTTTCCCTAGCAAAAAAGCTAACAGTCCTATGACTACAATGCCGGTAATGTAAATAGCATACCACATTTAAATTATCCTTTCTGCGTTTAGCCTTCGGGTAATACAATATCCATAACCGACGACAACGTCAAAATAAAAAATCCACTAAGTTAAATGGTTAATTGGTGAGTGGTTAAATGGTTATTAAATGGTTAATTGGTGAGTGGTTAAATGGTTAATTGACTACTCACCAGTCACTACTTACCACGTAACAAGCCAATATACCACTTTAGTATTACCCCAAAAGGAGCAGTTAGACACCTCGCTCCATTCTTACACAACTAAAATCCTGAAAAATAGTGCATTTCTTTAAAAATTCTTATTATTGGCTTTTTTTACTTGACCTGGAATTTGAATCTTGGTAAACTGGTAAAGTAAAATTAATTTAAAATGGGTTAAAGTATCTTCTGACTATGAGTACGAGGGGGGAAGTCTTGATACAGTCTATTTTATATTTATATTCAGACGCCTTGCTATTTTTGAGGAGGCGGAGGATTGGTGGTGTACAAAAGCAGCAGATTATCGGTCGTATTGCTGTTGCTCGTTATGGCCACGGCGGTAAAAGCTGGGCCAACGATGAGCAATTGCAACGAGAGCTTCGTTGCCGGTGTTGTGTCACCGACTTCGGAAGCACATATTATTTTTGTACGCGAAACAAGCCTACTTACCGAATCTTCCAATACTCACCTGGCCAATATCGGCGTAGAGCTTTTAAGGCCACCCGCTGATTTTACGAACACATCACCTGTTGGTGCACAGTCTTTGCCGCCCGTACCTGCAGCACTTTTCATGGTTTTGACAGGATTCCTTTGCGTTTCACTGGTTAAGGACCGCAGGGTCTGGCTGGGAGCTTTGGCCGGCCTGTTATGGGCAGGACACACTGGCATTCAAGCCTTCCCAAAATTAGCTGCACATATTAGCTCAAAGAAACATATCCAGCGAAAATCTCATACTAATACTGTTCGCTTATATCAGTTTGAAGAGTCTCTGCGTCTGCGCAGTGACATTGAAGGCACGAAATACATAGGCCTGCTTCACCATTTAGCCGGCATACCGAACACCACAATGTCATTGTCATTACCGGCGTCCCTTCAGTCATTGCGAGCGCAGCGAAGCAATCTCATCGTATCGCTCAAACAAGCACCGTCTGCGCAGACCAATTGCAACCTCGCAGCACCTCAATTCGCAATAACGCATCTTTCATTTTTACTAATCCAGGCGACCAACTTCCTGGCTCCCAGAGCCAGGCATTATATTCATTTTTCACCAGCATTTACTTTTGCTCATCTGGCCCGTGGTCCGCCTAACCCCGGCCTGATAACCATAACCTCCTTTCTATGCGGAGGGTCATTGCGCGCAGGCCCTTCTGGGCGGAGGTTGATGGGATTCTTATTAGTTAAGTTTTCCATTTTTACAGAAAAGTACTAAAGGAGTAGTAAAAAAGAATTGTAAAAATGCGAATATGTAAACAAAGGAACATTAAGATGAATATAATAAAAAAAACACGTTTTACATCTGAGAGGAGGAGATGAACAGATGAAGAAATTAATAATATTTTGTGTAGTAGTAGGATTGTTCTCAATCACAAATTACGCAGCTGCAAATCCTACGTATACTGAAACGAAAGACGTTTATGAGTACGGGATAGGTGGCACATCTTCAGACCCGATTACGTGGGAACATAACTACGACGGTTCCGTTGACCCGCTTGTGTGGGGTACGTTCTTAGGGTCGGCTACGCTTAGTATCGTTGCCGACGATGTGGATGGATACGGGTACAGCGATGAGTGGGATGAATGGCGAGGACCTGAAGATGACGAAGTCTATATCTCGCTTGATGGTGGTAGCAACTGGACCCATCTTGGCCCGCTCAATCAGTTGGATGGGTACACCGACTACAACTATTATCCCGGCCCGGGAAATCCAAACCAGGATCTAACCACCACTGTGTTCGACCTGGGCTCATCCTTAGACCTATTGGACTTAGAGGGCGGTGCTACGCTCGACTTAGAAGTCAGAATAGAAAACTTGTGGGGAGTTGAGATTGAGACTTCCACGCTGACAATTGTATCGGCCATTCCGGCACCGGGTGCTATTCTGTTAGGCAGCCTTGGCGTAGGCCTTGTCGGCTGGCTGCGAAGACGTCGTACACTGTAAAAGAAGTATAAAAAGCAACTAATGGCAGGGTAAAAACTCTGCCGTAAAGTGCAGATATGAACTGAAATCTACTCTTTGAACGGAAGCAAAGCACGGATAGAGATATCCGATAGAGGAGATGAATAATATGCAAAAAAAGTTCATTACAATTTTTGTAATAACAACACTGATTCTGACCGTCAGTGGCACGACGCAAGCGATACCGACTGAGGTCACGTATGTGGATGGGCCTCAAGACCCCCTGGTCATCCCCGAGTACGGGCTCCACGAGCTGGGTAATCAGCTTGGGACCCCAACTCCGTTCCCAAATGATGAATGGATCATGTCCGGCTGGGAACCCACAGATATGAGGTCGTGTTTCGAAGAAGGAACCCCGGATGATCCGGGTATACCAAATGCACTGGTGTACATCACTAATATGACCGGCTTGCTTTGGACCGACGTCTGGTACGTAGGGGACGTGGACCCAACTGGTTTTCGAGAGACTACTCTGACAAATATGGATGGCACAGTCAATGGAGGTTTGGCCTTCAAGATTGACAATATAGGGATAAACAGACCACTGGTCTTCGAGAGTATGAATCCTGACCTCGTCTTCGAGCCCGGCGAAACCTGGGCGTTTATCATCCAGGACTACCAGAACTGGGTCGGGCTTCCACCGTCAGCTTTCGGTAGTGTAGGCGTAGGTACAGGCAGTGCATTTCCCTTTGACCCCTTTTTGTCATCGGGCAGCATCATCGCCATACCGGCTCCCGGCGCTATTTTGTTAGGTAGTATTGGTATAGGTCTTGTCGGCTGGCTGCGAAGACGTCGTACACTGTAAAAGTCGTACACTGTAAAAGATGTATAAAAAACTCAGGGGCAGGGCCAAAAGGCCTTGCCCCTGAGAATACTGTACAACTGGAAAGAGTATCGTGAAAAGATACGATTAACGCTAAAAAGCAAAAAGGGCAAAGTCGCATGACTTTGCCCTTTTTTGTTATGCTCCCATCAAAACTGAACTTGTCCCGCTCCGGCCTCGGCCTTCGCCGAGACGAGCCGGATTTATTCGGCCCGATGCGGAAACGCACGCTTCTTACAGGCGTGATTAATTCCGGCTCTCAACCAAGTGACGGTTCTCGCCAGCTTCCGACACCGTCCCACCAGGCACCAATATAATCAACAACAGACTTGTTTTGGTTTCTCTGTCTGGCGATGGCTATTGCCATATCGCGAAGCTCCCGCATACAAGTCAGCCCCCCAATTTGCCACGCATTTACGCCTATACTAACCGCTTCACGCTCTACCTGGCTAAAGTCAATTTCATTAGTTGTCAACAGTCCAGCGAGCTTTTCAGCCTTTGGCCTCAACACCTCCCGCCAATGGTCCTGCTCCGATTCCGCCTTAGCCAACACCTCCGTCAGCAAACGCTCACGATTTCTTTGTCTGCTTTGGCGCAGCACTTTAGCTCGGGCCAGCCGTTCAGTACAGTGCTTTCGGCTTACAGGCAGCAACAGCATCTCCAGCAGCCCAGCCAAAGGATCGATAATCACCCAGACCAAAAATGTTGTCCCCAAAGTCCCCAGTGTGATTCCCAGTACGAACTGGCCGATTGTACTGATGCCTATCATTCCAAGACAGCCCGCCAGTCCACCTAAAAGAGGTGTTATCACATAGAACACCGCATAGTAGCTCGTGCTGGTTAGTGGGTGTTCTATTTGCACTTTCTGACTGCTGCTAATCCCTCTGTAAATCGCAAACAAATATAGGCTAATCAGCAACAGAACTATTAAGACACCGTGCCCGGACAGCGAGAATACAACCCACCAATTAACACCTGCCTGGCGTAATGCTAAAACTAAAATATAACCAACGCAAACGGTGAACCAGACTGTGCCGGCAAGATGAAACGACTTCAATGTCTTATGCCCGGACATGATATATCCCCTCACAACCATGAATTGAATACTCTATCAACTTCTTCTATACAACTTCGTAGCTATAAAAGCTATCAATACCCCCTGCCATATCCACCGACATATCTATCTCCGCCTCCCTTAACAATATAAACAGCGGAAAAAGCCCGGGCAATCGGCCGAATTGCCTCTTCAATCTTCATAGCTATAGCAGACAAGACAGTCGGTGGAACATGAATTATAATGGCTTGGGTAGAACAATTACCAGTCGGTGGCTGGCTGTAATCCCAGCTTTGCGAGTTGGGCCTGTCTGTTAGAGCATTTTAAGTTTTCGTGTCCGGCTTATGCCTATTGCGGTTTCGGCTGGTGGCATCAGAGTTATTGACAATATTTCAATATGGCTGTATAATCTTCTTTGTAAGCGACATCCTCATAACGGTCTAAA
>JAIVYN010000096.1:0-13084 GCA_048635425.1 Candidatus Aegiribacteria sp. | reverse complement strand
GACCGTTGCCAAGCCAGCCTCCGTCTGGGTTACTTTCAGCAGGCCGGTATAGACAACCACCTTTCCGCCCGGCATGGCCCAGGCATTTAACGAATCATTTTCGATGAGATTAAATTCCCATTGGTATTCTGTTAATCGGTCTTCTATGTTGTTGTTTGTGCAATACTGTTCTACTGCCTTTTGGATTCTGCTGCCGACACGCTTGACCATCTGCGTTTGGCTGTAATTTTTACTGAGCTTGTTTTGGGTGAGAAATTCGCCGTAGGATTGGAAAGCCATCGAATTTATCATCGAGTCGGGAACGAGATTGAACTGCCTTCTGCCGGTGATTGCGACCTCCGTGCAGCCGGACAGCAATAACACAAGACCACACAGAACGACCAGTTTTGATTTTGTAGAATGTTTCATAGCACATCCCCCTTTCGTAATAAGGTACAGTAATAATTTTTCCGCATATACAACCTTGTATATTTAAACAGGAAATATCGCCCTTTTACAAGTGTTTTTTAGCCGATTTTCTATTATTTTTCGTTGATTTCGTTCTTGATTTCGTTAAGCAGATTGATTGCCTCGATGGGGGTGAGATTATTCACGTCAGTGGAGGCCAACTTTTCTAAAACGGATTTGTGCTTTTCCACAAACAAGAGGCTCTGATCCGGTTCTTTTGTTTTGTGTTTTGAGAGATGTTCGCCGGTGGCCTCTTTTTGGAAAGTGCTTTCGAGCTCTTCCAGGATTTCTTTGCTCCTCTCAAGGATGGTTTTTGGCAGGCCGGCTAATTTGGCGACATGGATGCCGTAACTTTTGTCCGTCCCGCCGGGCAGAATCTTATGCAAAAATACGACCTCGTCCATCCATTCGCGGACAGCTACATTGCAGTTCTTGAGGTTGGCAAACAACTCGGCTAATTCGGTCAGCTCGTGATAGTGCGTGGCAAAAAGCGTTCGGCATTTTAGCTTATTTGCGATATGTTCGGTAATCGCCCAGGCCAAAGACAGGCCATCATACGTGCTCGTTCCCCGCCCGACCTCGTCAAGAATGACCAGCGATTTATCGGTGGCGTTGTTGATAATGTTGGCCGTTTCGGTCATCTCGACCATAAATGTCGATTGGCCGCGAACTAATTCATCCGAAGCGCCCACTCGGGTAAAGATTCTATCGACCAAGCCGAACTCGGCATCTTTGGCGGGGATGAATGAGCCGGTCTGCGCCATTAGGACCAGCAGGGCCACTTGTCTGATATAAGTGCTTTTGCCGCTCATATTGGGGCCTGTAATGATAAGGATGTCACCGGCACCGCTGCCGAGCTCAATATCATTCGGCACAAACTCCGGGCCGAGCGTTTCAGCCAACACCGGATGTTTGCCTTCGTGAATAATAAGCTCACCGCCGCCGGTTACTTTCGGGCGGATGTAGTTTCGGCGCTTAGCTAAATATGCCAGAGCTGTTAGACAATCGCATTGAGCAATAGTGTCAGCAAGTTGTTGCAGCCGGCTTACGTACTGGGCGGATTGACGGCGGAGCTGGTCAAAGAGCTGCTGCTCTAATTCGAGCGCCTTTTCCTCTGCGCTGAGGGCCTGGGTCTCGTATTCTTTGAGCTTCTCGGTTATGTAGCGCTCGGCGTTTTTGATTGTCTGCTTGCGGACGTAGTCGGCGGGGACCTTGTCGGCTGAGGAGTGGTTTATTTCGATATAGTAACCGAAGACCTTGTTATATCCGATTTTAAGGTTGCTGATGCCGGTTAGCTCGGACTGCTGCCTCTGATAGTTCCTTAGCCAGCTTTGGCCGTTTTTGGAAATCGAGCGCAGGCGGTCAAGCTCCTCGGAAAAGCCCTGCTTTATCACGCCTCCGTCACGAAGGTGCGAAGGAGGCTCCGGCTTGATTGCGGCCTCGAGCAGTTCAGCCAATTCGTCCATACTGTCGCATTGGCCGGCCAATCGCACGAGCAGGTCGGCGCCGAATTGCTGCAGGATTTCTCGCAGCAGTGGTATTTGCCGCAGTGTAGCAGCAAGGGCCACCAAATCTCTCGGACTTGCCCGGAACGTGCTGATGCGAGCGGCGATTCGCTCGGTATCGGAGATGTTCGAGAGCAGTCTGCGAACCTCAGCCAACTTGTCATCGACATCTTTGATTTCTTCGATGGCATCCTGCCGCAGCTCGATAGCACCAAGCTCGCACAGCGGCATACACAGCCAGTTCCTAAACATCCTGCCGCCCATACCGGTTATCGTTTCGTCGAGGCAGTCCAGCAGTGAGCCTTTTTTGCTTTCGGTGCGAATGGTCCGCAGGATTTCCAGGCTCCGCAGGCTGGCCGGGTCGATCTGTAGAAAGTTTTGACGACTGATTTTTTTCAAATTCCGGATATGGCCGAGCGTGGTCTTTTGTGTCTCGTTGAGGTATTCGATGACAGCACCGGCAGGACAGATAAGACCATCGTCATCGTCGCCGATGCCGAAGCCTTCGAGCGTAGCGGTTCCGAAGTGCTTTTGCAGGCGCTGTCTTGCCTGATAAGGATCGAAATACCAGCCGGGACGTTCGGTAACAATGGCATTGGTTAATTGCGTGATGTCCCGGATAATTTTTTTTGTCTCTGCCTCGAACAGCTCACCGCGTCTGTCGGCGAGCAGACACTCAGCCGGTGACAATCGCAGCAGCTCATCGAGCAGCTTTTCTTCGGGCAGCTCCTGGACGAAAAAATGACCGGTCGAAATATCTACCCAGCTTATAGCAGCTTTCTGCTTTGTGCCCAGACTGACGGCGCAAAGAAAATTATCCTCTTTAGCGGTTAGCAGCATATCATCCGTCAGCGTACCGGGTGTAACGATTCGCACGACGTCGCGCTTAACGACGCCCTTTGCGGTTTTGGGGTCTTCGACCTGCTCGCAAACGGCGACCTTGTAGCCGGCCTGTAACATTTTTTTCAGATACCCGTCAACAGCGTGATATGGCACGCCAGCCAACGGGATGGGATTTTTGCCTTTGCTTCGGCTGGTCAAAGTTAAGCCCAGGACCTTTGAGCAGGTCTTGGCATCTTCGTAAAAGGTCTCGTAGAAATCGCCCATGCGAAAGAACAGTATGCAATCGGGATGCTTTTGCTTGAACTTGTGAAACTGCTTCATCGCAGGCGTCAGTTTTTCGGTATTTACACCCATAGTTGCAGATTATACACAGATCCATCCATTGAACAACCCAAAACGCTTCCCCGATTTGCCATGTTCTCGGCGAGGCGGTCTGGCTTTAATTCCAATAGCGGAGTTTTATATGTTGAGCTATCTATTTGGATTCTTCATATAAAGTATCGGGGCAAATATCCTGGCCATGAGGCCATGCTATTGAACCATGAACTCGTTTCACCTCTTTAAAATATTTAATGTTTTTCAGCTCTTGGAATACGCCAAAGTCAAGCAACGGTTTTATATCGAAGACTTTTTGTTCCTCATTATCGAAGGTTATACGCAAAGTGTAATCATCGTTTGGAATAACTTTTTTAACTCTGGGATTCATGGGCGCTCACCTTAATGACACAACTACTCTATCCTACTTTTTTAGTAATTCTACAATCCCAGCACAGACTATTCAACATAAGGAATCATAGCTGATTTGGGAGAAAATTTCAATTATTTTAATGAGCACTGTCCACTCTATACCTGGCCGTTTAACAACTCTGTTATGATTGAGACCGTCTGCTGTTTTGATTTGATGTTTGTTAATTGTTGCAGCAGGTTTTTCTGTCTGTTTGTAAAGCAAACAGCAGTTTTCAAAACGAAGTCTGTGACGCCGCAAATTTGCCGGATTTTTTCGAGCAGGTCCTCGATGCCGGTACCTTCTTTAGCGCTTATCTGCACTGAGTTTGACAAAGTTTCAGGTAATTTGCCGATATCGAATTTAGGTGGCAGGTCGGATTTGTTTAAGACTGTGAGGACTTTCCCTTCGGCTTCGCTCAGGACAGGTTTTCCGGCGATTTTTTCGCCGAATCGGTCATCAAGCTGGTCGTTGGTCTGGCTGTTATCCAGAACGAGCAGGACCAAGTCCGCTTGTTCTAAACTCTCGACGCTTTTTTTCTGAGCGGCTTTTTCAATAGTATCTTTGGGCGCGGGAAGTTTTTCATCCAGTCCAGCTGTGTCAATTAACCTCAGAGAAAGAGATTCGATTTGACACACAGCTTCGACCCAGTCTCGAGTTGTGCCCTTTATGTCGGTAACTATTGCTTTTTGTCGGCCGGCCAGATAGTTAAGCAGCGTGCTTTTACCGCTGTTGGGCGGGCCTATCAGGGCCGCTGTGCAGCCGGCGATAATCAGTGTAGCCGTTCGACCGTTTTCAAGTATCCGCTCGGCCTCTGCTGAAATTTGGTTAAGAGATATTGCGTTGATGCTCTGGAGCCACTCTGCGGCTTTTTTGCTTAAGCCGGTGTCGATTTGGTTTATGATTATTTTTGTGCCCTGGATGGTTTTGGCTTTGAGTTGGGCCAGCTTAGCCTCAACTGCTATTGTGTTGACAGATTTTTGTGCAGAGAGCATTTTGCTTAGAAGCTGCTCTGCGGTCAGCAGCGTTGCTCCGCAGCGCTGAAGCAGTCGCATTATATCGGCAACAATGAGCGGATTGCCGTGGCAGTTTATTGCGAAACTATTGGCCTGCTCACAACCGATAGTAACCTGGTCGATGGTTTCATTGCCGTCAGTAATTGTGCCGAGCAGGATTTTGCCGGTCTTGAATTTCGCTGCTTTTGTTCCAGTCGGCTTGAATATTTTTTTAACGACGTCCTCGGCTGAATCACCGAAGACCTGCACCGTCGATATTGCACCGGTGCCCTTGCCCGTCATTACCGCTGCGAAAGTATTCATAAGAAGCTCAAGATTAAAAACCACCACTCCTCTCTTCGCTGAAGGGGTATTACTCAAAACACACAAGTCAAATAGACTTAGAGCCTATCCCAATAACCCGCTCTATTGCGGCCGGCTGCAAAGCCCGATGCCTGCGTTGTCAGCCATAAATGTTCTCAACGTGGAGAAAACCACGCCTGGCGAGCATTTTTGGCCTGCCGCCTTGGCCTCGGACTTTTCGCTCGGCCTCATAACGAGACGGTTATTCGGATAAGCTCTTAGCTTTTTCTGCGATATATTTTTTGTAAGCCAGGACGATACCTTTGACGACCAGGTTGGGCACGAAGGAATCTATGAAATCACAGTCATCCTTGATGGTTTTTGCGGCTGAGCCGGTAATGATAGTGTGCGGCCATTTGCCGATTTTTTCTGCGTAACGCCTGATAACCTCTTCCAACATTCCAATAGCAGAATAATACAATCCGCAGTTTATGGCCTCGGCGGTGTTTTTGCCAAACGGTGCTTTCGGCCTGGTGATTTTTGTTTTTGGCAGCTGGGCGGTATTTTCTTTCAGGGCCTTTGCGCTGATTTCAAAGCCCGGGCAGATAACGCCGCCAAGAAAAATGCCATTTTCATCAACAAGGTCAATCGTTACGGCGGTGCCGAAATCCGCCACTACTACTGCATCCTCGACAACATCATATGCCGCTGCTGCTGAGACTACCCTATCGGTGCCGACTTTGTCCGGCTCATCCACCCAGAGAGTCATCGGCAGTGGAATGTTTTTGCCTATGAGGTAAACCTTTTCGCCGAGTTCGTCCTTTGCTATCTGCTGAATGAGTTTGGTCCAGGTTGCTTTTACACTGCTGACGACAATTACGCCATCGCGTTTTTTCTCTTTCGAGCTTTCGGCTATGGGGATTTTACCCCAGGCCGATTTTAAGCAGCTCTTAAGCCTTGTTCGTGAGCTGCCCGGGATGGATTTAATAAACTGCTCTTTACCGTCCAGAAAAAGCCCGATATCAATATTAGTATTGCCGATATCTACTGCGATTATGTTCATAATTTGTCGCTCGTAGTTTGTTCCTCAATGGTCAATGCCTGTTGATTGTTCTGACCTTTGAGGAATTCCAATATATACACCGCTGCACCGAATTGCGTTAAGCGTCTGAAAGCTATTTTGCTACACCAATACAATTGGGTTCTTATGAATATCGTAACTCAATACCGCGGCTGGTCAATTTTACCGAAGCAAGCAGCTTGAATGGACTTCTCCGCTCGCTCAAGATTGGCTGCTATTTCCTGCTCATATTCAGGCTTCACAGCAATATCCCTTCTCTCTTTGCGTTTCGGTAGAGCTGAATGCTGCCATTCTCGAACTCATCGAGAGGAGCAGGTTTCGCCGAAATGAGTCGGTCTGTGTCAAGTTGAACCGGATACAGCAAGTCTATAATTCGACGCAGTTCCTGGAAGTAGTCAAAGGGCTTACTCAGCAAAACGAGCAGGTCAATATCGCTGACTATGTTAGCTCGGTTGCGCGCCATAGAGCCGTACAAAACCAAGCCCTTAAACTGTGAGCCATAATGACTTTCAAGAGCAGTCCGACACTTTCGCACTACTTCCGTTGTTGCCATCTGAAACACCATTTTTTTTCGCCTGCAGCGGTCTGGCTAATATGTATTCGACCGCAATTATATGGTTTATTTACGTCAGTAATATACTGAAACTGCCACAGGATGTAAAGACTAAAAAGCCCGGAAGTTTTGTTTACAATTCTGTCTTTTTCCGGTATAGTTATTATATGGACAGATTAGATTTTCCGAAGGTACGTAGAGATGCTTTTACGGTAGCATCTGCTTTCGATAAGTCAGATGAGAAATCATATTGGCTTTCCAGAACCCCTTACGAACGCCTGGAAGCCGTTGAATTGATGCGGCAAATTATCTATGGCTACGATCCATCTGCCATCCGACTTCAAAGAGTTCTTGAAGTTACTCAACGCTCATCAGGTTGAGTATTTGCTTATCGGTGGATACGCTGTTGGTTTTCACGGTTATCCGCGGGCCACCGTCGATATGGATATTTGGATTTCTATGAATCCGGCCAATTCCCAGAGGATTGTTACTGTCCTCAAAGAGTTTGGCTTCGACCTTCCCGAATTATCGCCGGAGCTTTTCCTCAAAGAATGGCAAATAATCCGCCTGGGCGTACCACCCGTCAGGATAGAGCTCGCCACAACGCTTTCCGGTGTCAATTTCGATGAATGTTTCGCTGAACGGGTAGTGGATATATTGGACGGTGTAAAAGTCAATCTTATTAGTTTGAAGCACCTGAAAATCAACAAAACGGCCTCTGGCAGACACCAGGACTTAGCCGATATCGAGAACCTTCCATAAGCTGGAAGCTGGAAAACGCAGCCTGTCGGCAGCTTGGTATAACCTCACACTAAAGACCAGCAAAAACGGGATTTGAAGGCATCCCGTATTTTCATCTTTTTGCCTTATTCTACTGAGCCACCAAACGGTCATCATTGAGAATATCGCCATCAACACCGTAATGTCGAAACGTCAGTGTGGGCTTATCTTCTGAGCGGTCAACTATGCCGGCGAGGAATCCGCCAATTACGTTTAGGTACCTATGCTCGGCAAGTCTCTGGTCGTTACTCCAGCCGCCGGCATGTTCATTGCTGGCCGGCCCGCACGAATATTCCCGCACACCAGTTTTTTCATCCACCGATATATACTGCCAATGACGGTCTCCACAAATGACGTACATATTCTTCTGTTTCGAGATAAACTCCCTTAGCTCATTGCCCTCGTGCGTAAAATCTACATTTGAATGGTTGTCATGTTTATTCTTTCGGTCGGGCCCTACGAGAGGCGTTGGGCTGATTAAAATACGAAACGCGGCGTCTGATTCCTGAACAGTCCGCTTAAACCATGCTTTCTGCTCTTTGCCCCAGATTGTTTTATCAGGGCCGTCAGGCATTGTATTGGGACTGCGAAAATCACGTCCTTCGACCAGCCAAATCTGTAGGTCCTTGCCCCATCGAAAGGTCCGCCAGGTTCGGCTGCCCATTGGCACCTGCTCTAAGAACACCCCCACTCCCTGCTCGAATGTAAAGTCTCCCATGAACCTGGTTTCCCTGCCTGGCCAGCAATCGTTCATCCAGGTATCATGGTCGTCCTTGATGAAATAGCTGGTTACCTGACGATGAAATTCAACGTTTGTCGGGAGACTGTACATGCGGGCCCAATGCCAGCGGGCCAGCGGCAAAGTCTTGGCCAGCTTGTCATAGTAAAGGATATCGCCCGTATGGACAAAGAAGCTCGGCTCAAGCTTCAACATAGCGGAATAAATCTTGTAACCACCGCCGGGAGCATCCTGGTCAGGGTAGGCTTGACCCGTGGAGACTGTGAAGACGACCCGTTCAGGTTGTTCGGGACGTGGTGCCGTTCTAAATCTTCCCTCTAACACCTGTCCTTTCTTTCCTCCTTCACTTGCCCTCGACTCTACACGCACCTGATACCCGGCATTAGGCTTCAGGTGAGTCAATTTGAACTGATGAGTGTAATCACGTTTTATATCTACTGCATCCCAATTGATAGTATTCCAATTGGAAGCTCCCTCTATCCTGTACAGAACCCTCACCTTCCCCGGTGCCCCCGGCACGGCCCCTTCAATTGTTTCGATTGTTGAACCTCCGGGAAAGTTGGCGGTAGGTGTTTGATTAGGCCTTCCCCGGGGTTTCTTGATTGGTTTGCCGGTTTTGGAATCATAATAAAGAATCTCGGGCAAAGGTGCTCCCAGGCCCACACGTTCCGGATGGCGTGTCAGACGCGTCCAAACAATAGCTGTTTTATCTGTCACCTCACCGATTTTAATACCCGTGGCTTGATAAGGTCCACCCGAGAAAGAGCTGCCACAACCATGGACGGCCAGGAAAAAGACCATCAATACTGTCTTCGTAATAGCTTTTGAAATCATAAGAATATCCTTTCTCATTCAACAATTCCTTGTGAAATGCTCACACTCTTAATACTTCATTTTAATGCTTTCTCGACATTTTGTCACAAGGATTATTGTCCGATCCGCTAAATCCTTCACTTTTTGCTTGACGTTTTTCTCCGGATTAGATATACTACAATATCGCCTGAGGAGGCGAAAAGATGAAGGTGCAGCTTTACATCACTATTATTCAAAAGCAAGAGATTGCCACGGCCCTTCGGACCTCGCAATGACAACTCCTCAAATTATATGCGACAGAGTACTGACCGGAAAGTAACGCTTGTTTTCTGTGCCGGGTTTTGTCCTGATGGGCAGAAAAGGAACGGTAAAATGAAACTGGTTGATGATTCTAAAATTAGCCTGGTGTCACTCGGATTTGTCCTTGCTTGTTTGGTTAGTGCAAGGCATGCCGTCGCCGAGTTCACTTTCAGTACCCCGACTAATCTTGGTCCGGTCATCAACAGTTGGGATGCTGAAGGTCGGGTGTGCATTTCGGCTGATGGCCTGTCGCTCTACTTCGATTCCAACCGCTTCGGCGGCTCTGGTGGTTTTGATATATGGATGTCCACGCGCCAAGCGGCAGATGAAGAATGGGGTGCGCCTGTGAATCTTGGGCCGATTATGAATACGGTATATGAGGAATTCGATTCGAACATCTCGGCAGACGGATTATCGCTTTTCTTTGCCTCCGACCATCCCGGCGGCTCGGGTGATTTTGACCTTTGGGTGGCAAGGCGGAACACGACAGATGCAGACTGGGATGTGCCTGTGGTTCTTGGCCCGATTGTGAACTCCCAATACGATGACGACGGCCCGAGCATCTCGGCAGACGGACTGTCGCTCTACTTTAGCTCTAATCGGCCCGGCGGCTATGGTGAAACCGACCTGTGGGTAACAACGCGCTCAACAATAAATGGTGCCTGGGGCGAGCCGGTGAACCTTGGGTGGACAGTCAACAGCTCGCTTTGGGAGGCCCGGCCGAATATCTCAGCCGACGGCCTGACACTCTTCTTCGGCTCGAACCAGCTTGATGGCACTGTTTTGTGCGACCTGTATATGGCCAGGCGCGAAACGACGCAAGACACCTGGGGCACGCCCGTGAAACTTGGCTCAGCCGTCAACAGCTCCGATGACGAGGATTGGCCCTGCATTTCTGCTGACGGACGAACGCTTTTCTTCGAGTCCGACCGGCCCGGCGGGTCAGGTAGCTGGGACCTATGGCAGGTATCAATAGAGCCGGTGGTTGACTTTGACCGAGATGAAAAGGTGGACCTGACGGATTTTTGCAAACTTGGCCAATTCTGGCTCCAGGAACAATCTCAAGTTGACATTGCTCCGGCACCTCTGGGTGACGGTAAAGTGGATTTGAAGGACCTTGCTGTTTTTGCTGAACATTGGCTGACAGATAATCGCCTCCTGGCGCACTGGAAGCTCGACGAGGCAGAAGGTATTATCGCCTACGACAGCGTTGGTGATTACGATGGCACCGTCCATGGTAAGCCGCTCTGGCAGCCTGCCGGCGGCAAGGTGGCCGGGGGGCTCGAGTTTGATGGAGTCGATGATTACGTTAGCACGCCTTTTGTATTGAATCCGGAAGATGGTGCGTTCAGTGTTTTTGCATGGATTAAAACAGATGCCGAAGGACAAGTAATCATATCTCAGAGTGACGGTAGTATCGGGCCGGGAGCGACATGGCTTGGTACTGATCTGTCAGCCGGCAAACTCATGACCGGCTTGATGTCTCCACAATCCTCCCTGCGGTCGGAATCCGTAATCACCGACGGACAGTGGCACCATATCGCCCTGGTGTGGGACGGCTCGCTTAGGCACCTATATTCGGATGGAGTAGAGGTTGCCAAGGACACTGGTGCGCTGGCGGGGATGCCTTCAGATGGTGGTCTGTACTTTGGCGCCGGGAAAAATCTTGATGGATTCCCGCAAGGCGGGGTCCCAGCTAATTTCTGGTTAGGCCTGATTGACGATGTTCACATCTACAACCGCGCCGTTATGCCTTGACAAGGGCACTGCGCTCGCACCCCCCTGCTTTCCTGCGCCTGCACTCGCGTAACCGCAGGTGCGAGCGAAAGCAAGAAGGGGGGGAGGTTTTTTCCTTGAACTTAGGCCTAAGGAAATGGTATAATTGTATAGTAGTGTCGGACTATGCACATATATAATGGTGAGGCCATTATGGATAAAGCACGTGGATTTACCCCATTAGAAAATAAGACTCCTGACAAGAAAGGCGGAAGTTTTCTAACGGGGTTTACCTTAATAGAGCTCTTAGTGGTCATTGCCATCATTACCCTGCTGATGGCAATTCTGCTGCCGGCACTCCAGCGGGTCAAGAAGCAGGCCAAGAGCATTGTTTGTCAGGCCAACCTCAAGCAAATGGGCCTTACCTTTTCAATGTACGCTCAGGATAACAATGGCTATTTAAATAAGGAAGCAGGTGGTAACCCGAATAACAGTTGGGTTGCCGCGATGCGGCCGTACTATAGCCATGAACCCAAGATCCGGGTCTGCCCGGCGACTACCACTTTTTTTAGCGACGGGCTCACAGGGCCGTTTGTGGGCTGGGGTGTATATGGCCAGGGTGCCATTCCTACCGTGCCGGGCTGGGCAGTACAAGGTGACTATGGCAGCTTTGGCCTGAACGGGTGGGTTGCTAATGACAGCGGCGGCTATCATTTTGAGAAGAACTGGAAGACTCTCCATGTCAAAGGGAGTAATTATATACCGGTGTTTCTTGATTGCCAGTGGGTCGATGGCTTGCCGGAAGCAACAGATGAGCCGCCGGAATATGATGGTCAATGCCATTGGCAGTGGGATTACAACGCCATACGGAATTTCTGCGTTAACCGGCACAACGGCACAGTAAATAGTGTCTTTCTGGATGGCACTGTAAGGCCTGTAGGTATTAAAGAATTATGGCAGTTGAAGTGGCATCGATTGTGGACCGAAGACTCACTTGCTGCCGGCCTGCCGGTTTGGCCGGACTGGATGGAACGTTTTAAGGATTATGCAAATTATTAGCCTAAGATGCTCTGCCTTTCTTTCTTTTATGTCCCTCCTTAACACGAAATTATACACGACCTGAAATTTGAAATCTGGAATTTGGAATCTGAAATATGAAATGCTCGCCCCGCACAAAACCTGTCCTGAGTGTAATCGAAGGATAGGCCACTGCCGTAATTTAGTGCGGGGTCATTGCGAGGTCCCCGTCTTGCTTTCACAGGAAAGCAGGGGGCCGCGGCAATCTCAAAAAAACAGGTAGCTGTCTTCGAATAAAAGGTTCAAATATTAGTTTCAATAGGACGTAGTTTAAAAAAAGCTTATACGTAAAGCGCGTACGCGCTTTACGTATGACAATTATGAATTTCCCAAAAGCTAAATTCAAAACAAAAAAACAATAATAACAAAAGGTTTTCCTTGAAAATCACACTTCTGTAGTGTAAGTTTACAATGGATTAGCGAGCGAGCAAGAGAGGACATCTTAGATTTATGCTTGTTAGTAATAGCTTTTAGACAGTGTACAGAAAACGGGGTTGAAAACGGTGGCTACCCTGAATAATCTTATATGTCATGTTTCAATCAAGACCGAATATGAATGAAAAGCCAAAAATAATTAAAGCATCAAATCAAGATTTTACGATTATCAGTCAAGTACTTGCAAGAGCTTTTAATAATGATCCATTTGTTAATTGGCTTGTGCTTCAAGATACGACTCGAGAAAAACGTTTTATAAGAGTTTTTGAAGCATGTATTTATTTAGCTTCACATAATGGACTTATATATACAACATCTAAACATCGAGGATGTGCAATATGGTTTCCCCCTGGCAAATGGAATTTTGGCTTATTTCGACAGATATTGATTTTGCCAAAGCTTATTAAAATAACCGGGCTTAGAGCAGCAATTAGAAAGTTAAAAGGCATGAAGTTCATCGAAAGAAAGCATCCTTCTAAACCTCATTATTACCTATTTGTACTTGGAACTGATCCTCATTTTCAAAGAAAAGGCATAGGATCTGCATTATTGAAACCAATTCTCCAGATTTGCGATAAGGAAAGGATTCCAGCCTATTTGGAAACGTCGAATGAAAAAAACTTAGCCTTTTATGAGACTGTAGCAACAATACAGAGTTTCTTTAACGTATTTTGGTTCAAAATGCCGATATTCCAACATAGAAATATAAATCTATGTTGGAGGTTATCGAAATGTTTGGACCAGGTGAATATGTAGCAGATCAAACAGAAGGA
>JAIVYN010000095.1:0-13112 GCA_048635425.1 Candidatus Aegiribacteria sp. | reverse complement strand
AATAAGAACAACCCGCAGGCTGGTGGTTCAGGTACGATGTACTTCGATGATATTCGACTGTATCCTCCGGCACCGTAAGCCGAGATTTGCCTGGTAATTAAAATTGATTCGTTGATACAACAGATTCGTGACAATTCGGGGCCTATACCAATTTGGTATGGGCCCTTTTTTTAATTGACAATTGATTATCAGCTGTTGACAATTTACTATTAAGGGTGAGTTGTGGCTCGTGCTTCGTAGCGAAGTACTTCGCAGAGTAGCAAATTTGTTCTGAGACTTGGCTTTGGAGTAAAATACCATGATTGGTACAATCGGTGCTAAAACAATAGGTGGCGTAGGCAATATGGGGCGGTTCGGCAGGTTTGTCTGGCAATCGATGATTGTGTCTTTGCGGAGCTGTCTGAGCCATCGCACGTATCCGTTGATATGGACACAAATGAATATCATCGGTGTTCACAGTGTCCCGGTTGTAATGATAACGGGTGCGTTTGTGGGGATGGTATTGGCGGTCCAGGCCTACGACCAACTGGCGGGTATGGGATTGGAAGAGCACTTAGGCGTTCTGATTAATATTTCAGTTGTGAAAGAATTAGGGCCTGTGCTCGCGGCGGTTATGTTGGCCGGGCGTATCGGGGGAGCTTTGACCGCTGAATTGGGAACGATGAACGTTACCGAGCAAATCGACGCCATCAGGAGTATGGGGACGGACCCGATACGACATCTGGTTGCACCGCGGATTCTGGCATGCCTGCTGCTTACGCCATTTCTGATTATTTACGCGGATTTGATGGGTATTGTCGGCGGTTATTTTATAAGCGTTATCCAATTGGGTATTAACAGTCGAGCGTATTGGAATTTTAGCGCCTCCGGCGTGGAGCTGTGGGACGTATCTATCGGAGTAATAAAAGGTATTTTCTTTGGTGTAGCGATTGCAGCTATTAGCTGTTATAAGGGCTTTACCTGTAGGGAAGGTGCTCAAGGCGTAGGACGGGCGTGCACAGAAGCATTTGTTGCCAGCTTTATTTCTATATTAGCCCTGGATTTTGCGCTGGCGGTGATTTTCAAAGCGATTTACAATACGTTTTGGCCGCTTAGAAGTCTGGTCTGATGACAAGCAGAAAAATAAAAGGCAAAAATTAAAAACGCCAATACAAAAGTGAAAAAGAAATATGAGAATAACCAGGTGTCGGAAGCATGCTCCAACGGCATGCTTGAGGTTAAGAACCTTACTAAAATGTTCGGTAGCAATGTCGTTCTGGATAATATTTCTCTGACAATTGAGAAAGGCAAGACAACCGTTGTGATTGGCCCGAGCGGATGCGGCAAAACTGTTTTGGTAAAACATTTGATAGTTTTATTGAGGCCGAACTCCGGCGAGGTTTATTTTAAGGACCGGCGAATCGACAATCTGAATGAAAATGAATTAAATAGAATACGCACCCATTACGGTTTTCTTTTCCAGGGAGGGGCGTTGTTCGACAGTCTTAGTGTTACTGAAAATATAATATTTCCGATAAGACAGCACTGTAAGATAACCGATTGGGGAGAGATCGAAGAGCTTGTAAAGGCCAAATTAGCCATGGTGGGTCTTGATGGTTTTCAACAATTTTATCCGGCGAATCTTTCCGGGGGCCAGCGAAAGAGAGTGGCATTGGCAAGGGCAATTGCGTTAAATCCGGAGATAATTTTATATGATGAGCCGACTACGGGACTGGATCCTATTCGTTCAGATGTAATTAACGAGCTTATTTTGAAGCTGCAAAAAGAGCTTGGCGTAACAACAGTTGTTGTTACTCACGATATGAAAAGCGCCTACAAAATAGCTGACCGTATAGTTATGCTGCATAACGGCAAAATTATTGCCGACGGCGATACCGACCATATTCGTAACCATCCCCATCCTGTTGTTCAGCAGTTCATCGAAGGACAGGTCAGCGAAGACGACCTTGCAGTCCTGCGGATGAGCGGAACCATTTCCCAAACCCAGTTCCTGCCTCGTGATTTCGAGTAATAGTCAGGAAGAACACAAGTGCCTAATGACATAAAAGAAGTGATGAACGCCGTTAGAAATAAGAATCCCCGTTCGGGGAAGAAGAAGATTTCTAACGGGGTGAACGCCGGACCGGAGCAGATTGCATCCGACCTGGCTAAAGTTGTGCGGGGAGATGTTTTTGCTGATATACTGCACAGGGCTGCGTACAGCACCGATGCGAGCATTTACAGGATAATTCCAGCGTGCGTTATTGCTCCGCGTGACAGAGGCGACGTGGCTTCTGTTGTCAAATATGCCGGCGCCCAAGATATACCAATTGTTGCCCGCGGAGCAGGCACCGGACTGGCGGGAGAGTCGCTGTGCAGCGGTATAGTCTTCGATATGACCCGGTATATGAACAAGATTATTGATGTCAGAGACGGAGGCAAGACGATATTTTGCGAGCCGGGGGTTGTATTAGACGATTTGAATAAATGCCTGTCTGAGTACGGCAGGAAAATCGGGCCTGACCCGTCGAGCGCCAATCGGGCGGTAGTAGGTGGGTGCGTTGCCAATAATTCAACCGGTGCCCATTCGCTTGAATACGGTTTTATCGCCGACTATGTGGAAAGCATCGAAGCGGTTCTGGCTGACGGCAGTGTGGTTGAATTCAAAAATGATTTTGACCCGGAACAGGCACCGGACGACAGGGTCGCCTGTATTGCGAGAGAGTGTCTGTCCGTCCTCTCGGACAAAGAAGCGGTTATCAATAAAGCACAACCTAAAACCAGGCGAAATCGAAGCGGCTACAACATTGCAGGGATTTGCCATAACGGCAGGATAGATTTGGCCCGGCTTTTGGCAGGCTCGGAAGGGACGTTGGCTATTTTTACAAAGATTACGCTCAAGACCGTCGAGATACCGGCGGCGAAAGGTCTCTTGCAGCTTGAGTTCGACTGTCTTGAGAAAATGGCACAGGCGGTGCCGATTATAGTTGGTAATGGCGCATCGGCATGTGAGCTGATGGATAAGAATTTAATCGATATGGCGTTTGAGGCCTTGCCGGAATATCGTGATGTTTTACCTGCCGGTGCGGCTGCTGTTCTTTTGGTTGAGCATACCGGCCAAACACAAGAACAGGTGAAAGAGAAAATAGAAAAAACCGATTCGGCTGTTGGAGCAACAGCAGGCGGGCGAAGTATTTTTTTGGAGCCTAAGGCACAGGAACGGTTGTGGAAGTCACGCAATGACGCAGGGCCTTTGATTTACAGGCAAAGGACTAAAAAGCATCCGGTTGAATTTATGGAAGATGTTTCAGTCGATTATAATCGGCTTGGTGAGTATATTGTGGGACTGAAGGAAATCGAGAAGCGTTATGATGTTACGATGTCTTTTTATGGTCATGCTGGTGATGGTCTGCTGCACGTGCGGCCGTATCTGGACTTGAGCGACCCGTCGGACGTGAAAAAAATGAGGTCGATGGCGAATGATGTTTTTTCACTTGCCTGGTCGTTGGGCGGCACGATAAGCGGCGAACACGCAGAAGGCCTGGTAAGAGCGGTCTTCGTGCGAGGACAATACGGCGATGAGTATTATGAATTACTATGCAAAATCAAGAACATATTCGACCTTAAAGGCCTGATGAATCCGGGCAAGAAAATCAACAGTGACGCTGACATTATGGTCAAGAACCTGCGGGCCGAACATAAGATTTTGCCGGAAAGAGTTAAAACGGATTTGCTTTTTGAAGAAGGTGAGCTTGCCGCCAAACTCGAGCAGTGCTACGGGTGTGGGCTTTGCCGAAGCTGCGAGCCGGATTTGCGGATGTGTCCGGTGTTTCGAGCGATGGGTGAGGAATTGGGCAGTTCGCGAGCAAAGATTAATATACTGCACTTGTGGGCGACAGGACAGTTAGATGAACAAGATTTTGAATCGCCGGAGTTCAGGAAGTTTCTGGATTTGTGCGTTAATTGCAAGGCCTGCCTGCTGCAATGCCCGTCTGGAGTTGATGTTTCTGAGCTGATGATAGCGGCCAGGGCCCAGTACGTCAAACGCAGGGGCCTTCGGCGGACAGAGCTGGTTCTAAGTCATAATCGCTACCTTAGTAGCACAGGCAGTGTTTTTTCGCCTGTATCAAATTTTGTGATGCGGTTGCCGATATTCAAGTTGTTATTAGAGAAATTTACCGGCATAGATAAGCGAAGAGCTATGCCTGAGTTTCGGCGCAGTTCGTTCCTGAAAGCAGGACGTAAATATTTAGCTGCCTGCGAGCCGATAGAAAAGCCGATTGATAAAGTGGCATATTTTGTGGATACGTATGCAAATTATAACGACCACGAACTGGGCTTTGCCGTTCTGGATGTTCTGCGAAAAAACGAAATCGAGGTGATTTTGCCTAAGCAGTTGCCTGCCCCCCTGCCGGCGATTGTTTATGGCGACGTCAAGACCGCCCGTAAGGATTTGGCATACAGTGTAAAACATCTGGCCAAGGCGGTACGTGAAGGTTACAAGATAATTTGTTCCGAGCCGAGTGCTGCGCTGTGTTTGAAGCAAGAGCTGCGGCATTTTGTTGCCGGGCCGGATGCTGAGCTTGTCTCGGAAAATACTTACGAACTGATGAATTATTTACTTGGCCTGCTTGCACAGAATAAGTTGAAAGCTATGGATGAATCGGGAAAATTGAGATTGCTTCGTCGCTACGCTCCTCGCAATGACAATAAGGAGAACGCTCCTTGCAATGACAATAAGGAGAACGCTCCTTGCAATGACACAACGGCCCAGTTTGTTTATCATTTGCCGTGTCATTTATGCGCCGTCGGCGATGAGGGGGCGAGCATAAGGCTTTTGCAGGAGCTTTGTGGCGTCAAAGTCGTTGACCTTAAGGCCGGCTGCTGCGGCCTGAGCGGGACATTCGGTATGCAGAAGAAAAATTACGAACTTTCTTCGCAGATATCTGGGAGCTTAAAAGAGGCGCTGGAAAAATCGCCTACCAAAAACGTATTAACCGAATGCGCCGCCTGTAAAATGCAGATTGAGCATATTAACGATTGCATCGTAAGACATCCGGTTAAGATTATAGCGCAGAGTTATGGTTTCTAACAGAATAAAGACAGATTTATCCACAGAGGATATAGAAAAGACACTGAATGGATTCCCGCTACCCGCTTTCGCGGGCACAAGCTTCGTGGGAATGACATAAAAAAGGCTCTTCCGAATAATGGGTAGGTGTATTGGGCGTTTCGGACGATCGAGAAAAATCGTTCGGGGCCCCAGAGGCACAAATTTTCCCCCGCCTGCCCCAAATTTGAGCCTCTGCCCAAACGATTTTTCTCTCCAAACAGCTCCAAGGCCCTGATCTGTTTGGTCCACCTACGCATTAACCGGATGAACCATAAAAAAGAATGCGTGATGCAAAATGAGAATAAAATCTCTGATGCTACTGCTCCTCAAACTCAATACCTTTTTCCTGGCACCATTCGATGGCGATTTCCTTTAGCGCGTCGTTGCGGTACTTGTACCAGTCGTCGGCAATGTCATATTCGTTTATAGCATTTTTAAAACGCGCAAAAGCACCGCTGCCTTTTATTGAGCTATAAAGAGTGTCACTCATTTCATCATCATTAAGGGACAGGCAGAACTTCTCCATAATGCTGTATTCATGGATGTCGAATTTTGTGGGCAGGTCAATGTAATTTCCTGTCTCATCTACTATTTCTTTAGCGATTCTAACCAGGTCCTGCTCCCAATCCGGGAAATCTTCGATTGGGTCTTCATCCTCAGCGGCGCTTATCTCATAGTCACTGATAAGGACTACCTTGCCGGTCGTCTTATCGAGAAATGAAGAACTTTCGTCCGATTGGCATTCTAAGCCTCCGATTATTTCGTCCAGTTTTACACGAATCGCCATAGGCCAATACCTCCTTTATACAACTGATATACTTCATTTTTTTACAGAGTTAGCATATTTATTGATTTCACTTTATCTATTATGTATATTAAGTTGCAGAAATAAAACTCATTTATCAGAAAAATTTACAATGGAAGCGTCACAGAAATATCTCAAGAAAGCAGTACTTTGGGACTCCGTTGAAGATAAGAAGGTTCAGTGCAGGCTGTGTAACCATCGGTGCGCGATTGATGATGGCAAATTAGGTCGGTGCTGCGTACGTAAGAATATAGATGGTGTGCTGTACGCGCTAACTTATGATAAGGTCTGCTCAGCTAATCCTGACCCAATCGAGAAAAAGCCATTGTTTCATTTTCAGCCCGGGACGCGCAGTTTTTCCGTTGCCACGATGGGTTGTAATTTTCGCTGTGAATTTTGCCAGAACTGGCAGATAAGCCAGGCGGCGATAGAAAGAGGACGAATCAATGGAGAGCCCATAACGCCGGAGCAAATTGTCGAGGGTGCCGTTCGCAACAGGTGCAAGAGTATTGCTTATACCTATACCGAGCCGACGGTTTTTATGGAGCTGTGCAACGATTGCGGCCGGTTAGGCAAAGAGCGCGGCCTGACGAATGTTTTTGTCAGTAACGGCTATATGACAACCAAGGCGATTGACTTTGCCGGCGACTGGCTGAATGGAATTAACGTTGACCTGAAAGCGTTCAGCGAGGATTATTACAAAAGATTATGCAAGGCAAGGTTGCAGCCGGTACTTGATACGATTAGCTATATCGCCAAACAGACGAATATCTGGCTGGAGATTACCACCCTGCTGGTGCCGGGCGAAAACGACTCCGAGGACGAGCTGAAAAAACTTACCGATTTTATTGTTTCAGATGCCGGGCCTGATGTCCCGTGGCATATCAGCAGGTTCCATCCGCAGTATAAATATCTGGATTCGGTGCCCACGTCTATGAGCAGTATGGAGCGGGCTTTCGAGATAGGCCAATCCGCAGGGCTGCATTATATTTATCTTGGTAATGTGCCGGGGGCAAAATTCGAAAGTACCTTTTGTTATAATTGCGGCCGAATGTTAATCGAACGCATTGGCTATAGGATCGCTGTCAATAATATTGAAGATTCGAAATGCCCCGGTTGCGGGACCGAGATTGCAGGATACGAACTTTAGGCCTCAAACCGACCGAACTTTTCGGGCTAAGTTTTATCTTTTAGCAATTGCTGGAGTCTCTCCAGCTCGCCGGACTTCATATGGTAACTATGCTTTGTGTCGGGGTATTGGCTGCTTTGCACTTCTTTGGCGTAGGCGTCGAAGGCATCGATAGTTTCTTTGGCCAGGTTGCCGTAACTCTTTGCGAATTTTGGACTTGGGCCTTGCGTGAGGCCCAGAATATCAGGCGCAATCAATATCTGCCCATCGCATCCCGGCCCGGAACCACAGCCAATCACGGGCACTTCGCAGCGTTTTGTGATAATCTCGGTCACCTCCGCAGCGGTCCCTTCAATCAGCAGCGAGCCTGCACCACTATCGACCATTTGCTCGGCAAGACTTACCAGCTCGGCAGCTATCTCTGCCGTGGTTGCCTCAGCCTTGAATCGTCCAATCTTACCGATGCTCTGCGGCCTTATGCCGATATGAGCCATAACAGCTATGCCGGCATTGCTAACTGCTTTTATTACATTTAGATATGCACCTGTCGCTTCGATTTTTACCATTTGTGCCCCTGCCTCGACAACGAATCGGCCGGCATTTTTCACCGCCTCGATTTGCCCAATCTGGTAAGACAGAAACGGCATATCGGCAACCAGAAATACATTCGGCGCCCCCCGCCTCACCGCAGCAGTTATTGCGACCATAAAATCCATTGTTGCCGGTAGAGTTGAATCAAAGCCGAGAACAACCTCGGCAGCCGAATCACCCACCAATATCATCTGGACATCCGTTTGCGAGATGAGCCGAGCTGTGGTATAATCGTAACAGCTAACCGCAGCAATCTTGCGATTTTGGTGCCTGGCATCCAGCAAGTCTGCTATCGTAATTTTGGTATCCATAATTGTCTATCCGGAAAAGAAACAAAAAGAAATAACAATCTATTAGTTAAAATATTAGAACATAATTGATTTATCAAGCGTAAAGTATCTTGTTTTTTGAGGCTAAATTCGACTATTTTCAAAAAATCCAAAAAATAATCACTTATTTATAAATAAAGGCTTGATTCTTGAGATAAAAAGTGTAGGTTTTTTATAATTTCTCTTTTTCTATTAAAGAATTTCCTGGTATTTATTCGATTAAATAGTTATACGGAGTATTAAAATCAGATAAAAGGATTTTTCGGAAAGCTATTATCAGCTTTTCATCACCCTCCTCCGAAGCCAGATTCTGTTTTCATAAGGATCTGGCTTTATTTATCCTTTAGGTAGTCAAAATAGGTAAACTGTAAGTATGCCGCCTGCGTTAAATTGGGGAGCAACGTGGGTGCCATAGCACATCTATTAAGAAACCATCTTAAAAAATAATATTCTTACTTCGTTCGTATCTTGATTTTTGCAGGTGACATTCTGCCGTCTGCGCGTAGGTAAGCAACCTTCTTTTGCCAGCGGTATGATAGAATATTTTTCTCAGAATCCTTTTAGTAATAAGAAAAAAAGTGTGAGTAATTTGCCATTTGCGCGCATATTACCTAATAGAGCCTCATACCGGAAAGGTAAACTTGAGAAAGTGTCCGATAAGATGGAGCTGCGCTCGTCCGTTCAGCACTGAGCAGATTGAAAAGTAAAAAAAACGCAAAAATAACGAAAAAAATACAAAACCGTAACAAAACGGTAACATTTGTTCGGCATAATCTCTCCTGTGTTAAAGTAATGGTTTTTTCGTTATTCGATTTGAAAGGAGCACCGTTTCTTACGGCACTGACAGGCCTGTCTGAGGCCTTATCAGCGCGTAAACCGGATTTTTTTAGAGAAATATCGTAACAAATCATCAAGTTAGGCGTTATATTTATATAGCCGGATATTTATATAGCCGGTAATTAAATCTTGTAATCGGCAGTAATTTGTTTCCAGGAAAGGTCTGAAAGTGAAAAAGTCCCGCATAATTATTATCAGTGTCATTATAACGCTGGTGGTTGTTTCCGTGGCCGCGATAGTGTATAAAGTCAAAACCGGTGCCTCAAGTAAACCCACGGTAGTTCGCATCGAAAAGGCCCAGCGGGGAGAGTTGATAGAGTTTGTCAGTGCTCCCGGCGAAATCGAACCCAGGGTATATGTGAAAATAAGCGCAAAAGTTTCAGCGCGGATTATTGAGCTGCCCTATGAGGAAGGAGACATTGTAACCTGCGGCAGCACGGACACGAATCCCCCGGTTCCGGCTTCGGTGCTGTTACGCCTCGATGACAAGGATTTGCAGAGCCGGCTGCTTTCAGCCCAGGCCAATTACTCCGCCCAGGCGGCCCAGCTCGAAGTTGAAAAAGCAAGGATTGCCAGTCAGCAAGCCAATCTTATCGGCCTTGACGCTTCGTTAAAACAGGCCCAGCGGGATCTGGATCGACAAAAAGGATTGCTGGAATCGCAGGACATCAGCCAGGCCACTTTCGACCAGTCTAAATTAAAGTTTGACGGGCTCAAATCACAATATGAATCCGCCAAGCATACGCTCGACGCTGCGGAGCTGAATCTGGTGGTATTGCAACATAATCTCGAGTCCGCCGGTGCCGGGGTTACCCAGGCGGAGGAAGCTCTTAGCTATACGACTATAACCTCACCTATCGATGGTGTGATAACACGGATTAATGCGGAAGTCGGCGAGGTTGTGATTTTCGGAACAATGAATAATCCGGGGACGGTGATTATGGAGGTGGCGGACTTGTCTGCTATGCTGGTCGTTGCTGAGGTTGATGAGGCAGATGTCGCAAAATTGGAAGTCAGTCAGAAGGCTACTGTTCACGTGGATGCCTATCCTGACAACGAGTTTACAGGGGTGGTTGAATCGATCGCCTTGGCACATACGATGACCTGGAGCAATACGAAATATTACAGAACAGAAATATTGCTTGAGAATACCGAAGAGAAGTTGTACTCAGGCCTGACGGCGCACGTGGATATTGAGACACGCAAACACACCGATATACTTAAGGTGCCCACTCAGGCCGTGCTGGGCCTCGAGTTTGATAATCTGCCTCTGGAGATTCGCGAGAATTCCCCCGAGGTCGATGCTACCAAGACTTTCGCGACGGTCATTTACCGTTACGTGGACAGAAAGGCTGTGGTAACGCCTGTTAAGATTGGCCAAAGCAACCTGACCCACACCATAATAAAATCGGGCATTACAGAAGAAGACAAGATAATAGTTGGGCCGTATAAGGTGCTCGAAAGCATTAAGCACGACCAAAAAATACAAGATGAGCGTGAAGTAGAGGCAAAGAAAAAGAAGAAGAAGGATGGCGCCAAAGCTGGGGCCGATGCAAACGATGCAAACAGTGTCTGACAAAACTGAAAAACTAATAATTTGGCTTCAGGACGTCATGCGGATTTACAAAATCGGCGTGGAGCGCATCCATGCGCTTGACGGAATTGACCTGAAAATACACGATAATGAATATGTTGCAGTGATGGGTCCTTCCGGCTCGGGCAAGAGCACGCTGATGAATGTCTTAGGTTGTCTGGACAAAGCTACTTCAGGATGTTATGAGCTGGACGGTGAGGACACAACGAAAATGACTGATGCGGCATTAGCCCGTGTTCGTAATGAGCGAATCGGTTTTGTTTTTCAATCATTTGAGCTGCTCGGTCAGTTAAGCGCGCTTAAGAATGTCGAGATTCCGTTGATTTATTCAAAAAATGGCTGGTGGTCTCGGCACAAACGTGCCAAAAACGTCCTTGAGCGAGTTGGATTGGGAGATCGGATAAAGCATAAACCCAACCAGCTTTCCGGAGGTGAGAAACAACGAGTGGCTATCGCCCGGGCACTCGTTTGTAATCCGAGTATTCTGCTTGCCGATGAACCGACCGGCAATCTCGACAGCAAAACCAGCGAGGGAATCCTGAAGCTGTTTGACCAGCTTCATCGGGAAGGCCAGACCATTATTATAGTAACCCATGAAGATTTTGTCGCCCATCACGCCAAGCGAATAATTCTGATGAAAGACGGGCTAATTAGCAGCGATATGCAGAATAACCTGGATCCGCGAGATAAAACCATGACACAAAGCGGTGGACAGGAGGAAAAGATATGAGAGCTTTGATACGGGCACCTATGGCTTTTGTTCGGCTGGCCTATCAGAGTGTGTATCTTGCGCTTGGTCAAATCTGGACAAACAAGACCAGGTCTATACTCACAACTATTGGCATTGTAATTGGTGTCGCTTCGGTGACCGCCGTTATTGCCGCTCTTACCGGCCTCAAGGCAAAAGTGCTGACACTGGTAGAGACGTTTGGCACCAACACCATAATCATTCAGCCCACGAACCCTGATAAAGGATCGTCACGGGAAGCGGCTTGGTGGACTCATCGGTTTTTGCCCGAACACTTTGACGGTCTGCTTGAACATTGTCCCTCTGTGGAACACCTCAGCCGCGCAGGTGGGGTCGGACAGCGTACGGCCCACTACGGTGAAAGGTCGGCAGAAAATGTCAATATCATGGGTATCGAGCCTGCCTACCTTGAGATTGAGAATCGGCCGGTTGTCCTCGGGCGAATATTCTCCATTATTGACAATATGCAGGTGCGCCAGGTATGTCTGATAGAGCCCAAATTGCGCAACAAACTTCGCCTTGACCGCGATTGCATCGGCCAAACAATTCGTTTAGGTCATCATGCCTTTGTTATTGTTGGCGTTATCGAACCCAGACCCGGACTGGATTTTGGAGAAAGCAGCCAGGAACGTTATGAGGTCTTCATCCCATTCAGGACACTTTTCAAATTGGGAGAGCCTGGAATTATGGCTCTTGCAGCGGGTAAATCAGCCGAAGTTGTCGAGGATGCCCAGGCCGAGATAAAGTTTTTCCTTCGCCGGACGCGTAATATCAGGCCTACCGAACCCGATACTTTCCGAGTTGACTCGCTCAAAAGTGCGCTGGAGACATTCGATAGAATAGCACTTATGGTTACGATGGTGGCAGGCGGCATCGTGGGCATCTCTCTGTTGGTTGGAGGTGTGGGCATTATGAATATTATGCTTGTCTCGGTATCGGAACGGACCAGGGAAATAGGGCTTCGCAAGGCGGTCGGAGCTAAAAAATCTGCAATTCTAACCCAGTTTTTGATTGAAGCGATAGTCCTGTGCTTTTTCGGGGGACTTGTGGGAGTTGGTTTTGGCCAGCTTTTGACCATGGCAATAGCTAACATCCCTAATGTTGAACTTGTTGATATGGCGTATATTCCCTTGTGGGCGATAGGACTTTCGTTTGCTTTCGCCGGTACGGTGGGCATCTTCTTTGGAATGTTTCCGGCCATTAAGGCCGCCAGACTTGACCCTATTGAGGCACTTAGACATGAATAGAAATATTTCAAATTCTATATTTCAAATTTCAAATTCTCGCCGCTACCTCGCGCTCTTGCGTACTTGTGCTCTTGTGCCCTTGTGCGCTTTTGCACTGCTATTGACCGGCTGTGAACCGTTTCCGGGTGATGAGAAATTCTACGAAATCAAGATTGCACCTGAAAAATTACGACAAATAGAAACGCTTGAGCTTCAGGAGGCCAAAACTGAAGAAAATCACCGTATAGACGCCAATGAAGTGCCACCCAAAGAGCTTAAACTTAACCTGGAGCAATGTCGGGCCCTGACGTTAGAGAATAATCTTAACCTTAAGGTACAGCTTATCAGTCCCGCTATTGCCTCTGAGCGGGTCGATGAAGCACAGGCTGCGTTTGAGTCAGCTTTTTCCACCAATCTGCTATTTTCCAAAACGGATACTCCCTCAGCCACGACACTTGATGTAATTTCAGGCTCACAAGTTGATTATTTCCGCACGTGTTTTCAGGATGTTTTCCATTCTTGGATGAGAACAGCCGACAACAACTACAATGCCTTTCTGAGTTTTCACACAAAGGGACTGCTCTATGCCTTCCAACTCCCCGGTCGAATAAATTCCTTCATAAAGTTTGGTAGGACCTTCTATTGGAACAACTTCTTTTGCATTCTTAACTCCTCGAAAAGAAGGAGGAACCCAAACTTTAACTTGGTTATTTTCCGAAAGAAAAGCTAATAAGCCTCCTGTATGGTCAAAGTGAGAGTGG
>JAIVYN010000094.1:0-13162 GCA_048635425.1 Candidatus Aegiribacteria sp. | reverse complement strand
TGAACCATAATCTGATACCAGCGCAGAGGCTAAACAGGGCTTGTCGCTGCGTATCATACCAGAAAAGTAGTCGTGAGTAATGTTAAATAATGTCAATGTTCAGCTTGCTTCGGCCCCCTGCTTTCTCACGAAAGTAAAACGAGGCCTCCTAATGAACTAAGCAATCTCATTCGGCACGATGTTATCTGTAATTGTTTTAATAGAATGAAGTTATCGTAATTCAGCCAATATCTTAGTTTATTTTACATTCCTCCTGAGAATCCGGTGAGGTGCTCGCAAGAAAATAAACGGTTTTCGTATTGCGAGGTTTGAGATTGCCACAGTCGCCTGCGGCTCCTTCGCAATGACATTGTCGGTCCATTTTCTTCTGCATACTTCCTGAGAATCCGGTGAGGTGCTCGCAATGACCCCATTAGAGTATAAGGCACTCTAACGGGGCAAGCCACCCCGTGTTGCCAGAAAAATTAGCCACCCCCGAAAAGGCTGCCGAGCTGATAAACGATTAGCGTTACCACATAAGCTAAAACCGTCAGGCCGAAGAATTGGAACAGCGCCCAGGCCCAGGAATTTGTTTCATGTTTTGTCATTACGACCGTCGCCACGCAAGGCGTAGCAATCAGGCAAAACAACATAATGCAAAAACCTGTTAAAGGCGTATAGTTTGCCTTTAATTTTTCCCGTAAACTCTGCGCTTTTTCCTCAGCACCGCCAGAGTCCCCCGCTTGGCGCGAACCGACAGCATATACTATTGCTAATTGTGATACAAACACCTCTTTAGCAGCGGTTGCGCCGATAAGGGCCGTTCCGATTTTCCAGTCGAAGCCCAGCGGTTTTAACGCAGGCTCTATGGTTCGTCCTAATCGGCCAATTACCGAATACTCCAATCCGGCTTGCCTTGCCTGCTCGGTACTCAAACCTGTCAAAGACTGTTCGCCCGGTTTCGGGTAACTGCCCGCCGCCCAGAGTATAATCGATATGACAAGGATTATTGTGCCGGCCTTTCTCAGATACATCCAGCCTCTATGCCACATGTGAATACAGACGGATTTTAGGGTGGGCATACGGTAAGGCGGCAGCTCCATAACGAACGGCGTGGTTTCGCCCTTAAAGGCGGTCAATCGCAAAACCTTAATACAAGCAATCGCCAAGACAATTCCAATCAAATAAATAAACCAGAGCGTCGGCCCTCGCCATTTTTCCGGGAAGAAAGCCGGTATTATCAGCGCATAAATCGTCAGCTTTGCACCGCAGCTCATCAGGGGTATTACCATTATTGTCGTAAACCTGTTGCGTCTGTTTTCGAGTATTCGTGCGCCCATTATGGCCGGGACCGAACATCCGAAACCGATAAGCATTGGTATAAAGCTTTTGCCGTGCAGGCCTATCTTGTGCATTACGCGGTCCATAATGAAGGCGGCCCGGGCCATATAGCCTGAATCCTCAAGAAGTGCAATAGCCAGGAACAGCAATAAGATATTTGGCAGGAACACAAGCACCCCCCCTACTCCGCCTATAACGCCATCAACTAAAAGAGACATTAGCCAGCTCTCGGAGCCGGTGGGCCAAAAGGCGGCTATTGTTTTAGAAGCCCAGCCGAAAAACTGCTCGAGCCAGCTCATCGGATATTCGCCTATCTTAAATGTCGAAAAAAAGACCAAGTACATCAATATCAGAAAAATCGGCAGCCCCAGAATGCGATTTATTACTACCGCATCTATCATATCGCTGGTGCTGTGACGCAATTCGACCGTGCTCTTGATAGTCTCCTGACAGGCACCAGATATGAAACCATACCGCCGGTCCGCCATTACAATTTCGGACTCATCGGCGAAAATACTTTTAAGATGTTCGTTGCCGTCTGTAACGGCATCGAGCACTTGTTGGCTGTGGACTTTTGCAGTCATATCAGAGTCCTGCTCCAGCAGTTTGACAGCGAGCCATCGTGAGCCGTACTTTTCTGCCAACTGCTGCTCTTTATCATTGATGAGCGTTTCGATTCCTGCCAGCTCATGCTCAATTTCTTCGCCGAAACTAACCTTATGAGTGCGCTGCCGTTTATCCTGGCGGGCTGTTTCGACAATGGCATCGAGCAGCTCTGTTTTGCCTTTGCCCTTATTGCCGACGGTTGGGACTATCATCGCCTCCAAGAGCCTGGACAACTGTTCTGTATCGAATTGCAATCCCTTTTGCTCGGCGATGTCACTCATATTGAATGCCAGAACCAGAGGGACATTCATTTCAATAAGCTGGGTCGCAAGGTACAGGTTTCGCTCAATATTAGAGGCATCGACAATATCAACCACAACATCCGGATGCTCCTCGATTATGAAGTTACGTGCAACAAGCTCTTCTATCGAATAGGCCGTTAGGCTGTATGTCCCCGGCAAATCCACGAGTGTTATTTCGAAACCGGCGTATTTACAGATGCCCTCCTTTTTTTCCACTGTTACTCCGGGGTAATTGCCTACGTGCTGGCGCGCACCGGTCAGCATGTTGAATATGGAAGTTTTTCCGCTGTTAGGGTTGCCGGCTAAGGCTACTTTGATTTTCTTGTCCATAATCCTGCGGTCAATATCAGCACGCGAGACGCCCTGTACTAAAATCCACACTACAATCTACAAGGCATTAAATTCCTCAACACCAAGTTCAGCCTGTTTCACAAGTTTTTTAAGAATACCAACCCCAAGTTCTTTATGCTGAGGAATTGATAATGTATAAGGGTATCCCCGCTTTACAAGCATAACATGAGAACCAACCTGCCTGTCTACCACCCAGCCGGCACGTTTAAACTTTTTTACTGCGACAGCGCCTGAGCATAATTTAATACGAGAACTCATACCGTGATCTCTACTATCTTTGCTTGACGTCGTTTAGTTTTCTCATTCATAACCGCCAGCCATCCAGTAATAGCTTCCTTGATGTTAGCTTTAGCTTCGGTCATTGTTTGTCCCTGAGAAACACAACCAGGCAAAGCTGGTACTTCCGCAACGTAGTAACCGGTTTCATCTTGTTCAATAACAACCTGAAGTTTCATAATATCACCTTCACTTTTAACTATACGACGTGTTCGTCGTAAATTATACCGTAATATACGGAATTTCCAAATTCTGTTTTTAGGGATAGAACTTAAAGTGTTCAAATACCTTTATTTTCTATCATAATCTTATTAGCCATCCCTCTACCCAGTATCACTTTAGAGCCTTTGACGCTTATCACAAAAGGTCCGGGCTGGCTGTTGTTTATGACTGTTATTTTCACGTTTGGCACAAGCCCCATTGAGGCGAGCCGGCTGTTCAAACCCCGTCCGGCCTCTATGCCGACTAACTTTACTGTTTCTCCCGCGTGAACCTTTGACAAAGGCCTTGCTTTCTTCTGCTCCATTGCTGTTAGCTCGCTTACTTAGACGTTCTGATTCTTTTTATTACAGAATTTCTGTAATTCCTTCACCAAATCACGACCATTTTTGCTGTTTTGGTTTACAAACTCGATAAAACATAAAAGCTTTGCAATAATTCCAGGACCGAGTGAATGTTCAGCTTTGCAGGCTGCCTTCTGGGCAACATCCGTTTCGACACCTAAGACGTTGACGAAAAAAGATTTCAGGATATTATGTTTATTGGCAATTTCGACTGCTACAATCCTGCCGGATTCAGTGAGTGTTACATAATCGTATGGCTTATAGTTGGCCAGCCCCTTTTTCTTCAGGACCCGCAAGGCACCGGTAACTGAGGACCTAGACACACCGAGCAGTTTGGCTATGTCCTTGCTGCGGGCGACGTTGGACTCACTGGTAAGGTTGAGGATGGCCTCGAGATAATCTTCCAGAGAGGCACTTAAGTTATCACTTTTTGCTGTGACCATATCTATTTTTCCTTGTTTTGTGTGCCTTGCCTAATATAGTTAGTTTTGCCTAACTTTGTCAAGGTTTTTTTCAATTTTTTTTAGAAGGGGTAATTGTTTTGTCAGGCAGAGTGGTTTATAAAAAAGCCCCTGCTGTTCAGAAAAGCAAAATTTGAAGGAGGTAAAAGAAAGCAGGAGCTTTTAAAACCACTTTTATAATAGCATTTTTTGTTAGCGAGGTCAAGTAAATTAGGTCATACGATGGGCGTCTAATCAAAATCAAGGCTGATTACCAAAAGAGGTTATGATATAACCCCTTAAGACGAGTTCTCGTCGTTTAAATGGCCTCTGAATCGCTTTAAATTGAAATCTGTCTGGTTTCCAAACGCAATGCCTCGTATGGTTGGCACGTCAAAGTCACATTTCTGTAGGTAGCCTAATTTTTTCGTGTAACCATTTCAGATCTTATATACAGTACTCTTTGATGGGACAGCGTTTTGACAATCAAGCACTTGAACTACTTCGAAACAGAGAGCCGGAAGCTATACAGGCTTGGTTTGAACGCTATGCGGACAGTGTGTACACATTTGTTTATTACCGTGTTGGCAAAGATGAGCAAGCAGCATCAGATGTTGTCCAAGAGACCTTCCTGGATGCGTTGACTCGAATTGAACAGTATGATCCCGAGAGAGGCTCTATGGAGGCATGGTTAATGACGTTGAGTCGAAATTTCATATCCAAGGCACTCAAGGACAAGGGCATGGTATCCCTGGACCGGCTCTGGAGTCAAGTTGACAAGGAGCTTTTCGCGTGCTTTGAACAATTGGCAACAGAGCCTCTACCACAAGACGTCCTTGAGAAGAAGGAAACGGAAGACCTCGTCCATATGACATTAGCCAGTATTCCGGGCAACTACAGGACGATTCTAACACTCTATTATCATCGGGGATTGTCGCTCAGGGATATTGCATCCAAGGCGAATAAGTCCGAGGGAGCTGTAAAGGTGTTGCTGCATAGGGCCAGGCAAGCATTTAAGGAAGCATTCTTACGATTAGGTGATTCGGGCCTTTGGGAAGGGAGGTAATCATGAAAAAACGAGACTATTTGGATCATAACTTGAAAGAACTCCTCACATCCACCGAACCGCGCTTACGCATGCCAGCGGATCGAAAGGCGGACGTCTTAAGCCAGCTTTTACAGGAGGCCACAACTTTGACTGAAGATGAACGGATACCTACGTCCTGGATCAAATGGGCGGTTGCCGCGATGGTCCTCCTGGCGATTGTTTTAGGTATTCGTTTCCTGGACAAATCCAGTGTCGCATTTGCTGATATTCTGGAAAACCTCCAGCAGCGGGGCTATACCTTTACTTATTGGTCTATGCAGGAAAATGGTGAGTTAACAAAGATGGGGCGAGGTATGGTTCTGCAACCAGGGCTGATCCGCTGGGATATGCCCCAGGACCAGTGGCAGGGCCTTGCGATCGTAATAGATGCTATCAACCACAAGACGCGATGGGTGACAACTACAGGCAAAGACCTCGGCGAAGCACAAATGCCCAAAGAGGCACAAAATGACCCGAATCGATATCAAAGCCAACAGAATTTCCTGTTGAGACCTGTCGAAGCACTATGGGAGTTGATAGATGGGACAGAACAGTCACTTGGCAGGACCACAAAGGACGACATTGAGGTCATAGGCTACCGCGTTGAAAAGACGTTGGAGGTACTTAACCAAAAGGCCGCGTTCATTTATACTATCTGGGCGAATGTCTCAACGGGTCTGCCTTATGAGGTGACTATGGAGGTAAAGGATCCGACAAGAGAAACCGAGGATTTTGTTATACTGCTAAGAGACTTTAATTTTGATGCTGCCGTTGACGAATCCTTGTTTGGCTTAAATTCAAACCAGGAACCGGAGGATGTTAATGATGCTCTATTCATTGTCCACCCCGGCGTGGGTATGGGAGAGCTACACTTTGGAGATTCCTGTGACAAGGTGACCAAGATCCTTGGAAAACCGGACTTTATGATAGGAGAAGGGCTATATCAATACACAGGGTTGGTAGTTGTGGCCCGTGAGGGAAAGGTTTATTCCATCCAAGGTGGTGATGCAAATGGTCCTGGTACACGCCATGCACAACAATGCCGTTTACGAACAGCGGAGGGGGTCGGCATGGGCTCTTCTGAACAAGAGATTGTTGAAGTCTATGGCGAGCCAACACGTCGAACGATTCAACAAGGAGATGTTCATATAGGGTATCGAAGCAAAGGTATGGGATTTATACTCAGAGATAACAAAGTCTATCTCATGTCATTTGGTAATCCAAGGCAAAAAAAGTAGATGGGGTAATCCATGAGGCGGTCAAGAAATGATTGCATGTTGATTTATATTGGCCTTTGGCTGGTTATTTGTGGACATGAAAGTGAAGAAAAGACAGGTCAAACCGAGGTGCCTGACAGCAAATTAAATAAACTGAAGATACAGGTGGTGATGATTTTGAAGAAGAACAATTAGTCATGGCCCAAAGGAGCAGTTGACTAAGCAAGCGTGGAAAAAAAGCAGTAAAACTAAAACTCTTGCTGGTTTATTTTTTCTTTTATCCACTCTTTAGATATGCGGGGGTCGTTCGGTTCTATCTCAACGAGTATATACTCCTCTCTTGCTATGTCTTTCAAAAATTCCGGTGCGAACTTCGGCAAATATATAATTTCTTCCTTTTTCGTGGATTTGGCATCGTGAAAGCGGCAAAGAAAATAAACGGACACCGCAAAGCCAATAATAACAAACAAAGCAATAATATTTATTGTGGTTTTAAAGCGACTGGACATAATCGAAAAATACGCTGATTTAACAGGTATATCAAGAAAATAATTTTTAGGGGCCTGCTAAAAGCAAAGCCATGAGATGTAATTGATGGTGCTAATACCGATATACAATTCTCATCGGATTTTAAGCGCGAACTCTGAAAACATGCCCTTTCTGCGTTTCTGCATAGTTTTATCAAAAAGGCGTGCCAATGCATAACTAAGAAATTATACTTGACGGGAAGGTGGCTGATTTGGTATAAATGACAACAGTAAAGCTTGTGCCTGTGCTGATCCTGCCCTGAGCAAAGGGTCGAATGGGCGGGCATCTGAGGATTTTGGTCTTCCTGCGGGCACAATTATTGTAATTTTCCAAATAGAGGAGGATGTGTATTATGCGAGGCACATAGTTGGAATAGGAACTTTGTGCTCGCAGTGAAAATATTTTACATTTCAATTAACAACCTATATTTATTTTTTGAACCCCGCCCGTCCAAGACGGGACGGGGTGAAGGAGGACTATTATGTCTAAGAGAGTGATTTATTTAATTTCTTTTGTTTTGGCTTGTGTGCTGTCTGGTTCAATCTCCCTGGGTCAGGAAAATCAGATTAATAACGGCGAGTTTGACGATGACCTCAATTCATGGGGGTCATACGGGGCTGCTGGTTTCAATATGGACGTTGTCCAAAGTGGCGCCCTATCAGGGACTAATGCTGTATTGATAGATATTACCGATGCTTCCGCAGCAGCTTCCATAGGGATTTCCCAGGGGGGATTTCAGCTTGTGCAAGGTCAAACATATCCTTTCGGCTTTATAGCTAAGTCTGATCAGGAAAGGGAAATGGTCGTATTGATGCAGCTCTACAAACCGGAAGTTCCTTCATGGACCGACATTTTTTTAACGAGGATACAGCTAACCCCCGATCCGCAGAAGTACGTTTTAGAATATACACATGAAGACGAAGGGACCCTTGAAAATCCCGGTTGGGCTGTAAATATATATTTGATGCTAAAGGGTCAATGGTGGGGCATGGTTGGTAATGATCTGAACACAAAGGTATGGATTGATTGGGTGTACTTTGGTGCTGAGCCTGAACTCCAGGATCGTAGTCGTGCCGTGAATCCTGATCCGGATGATGGTGCCATACATGAGGATACCTGGGTTAATCTTGGCTGGATGCCGGGAGATTATGCTCTCTCGCACGATGTTTATTTGGGTGAAAATTTTGACAATGTGAACGATGGCGCCGAAGGAACATTCATTGGTAACCAGCCGGCGTCAAGTCTTGTCATAGGCTTTCCTGGATTCGCTTATCCCGACGGTCTTGTTCCGGGAACAACTTACTATTGGCGAATAGATGAGGTCAATGATGCCGACCCGAACAGTCCCTGGAAAGGTCCTGTTTGGAGCTTTAGAGTTCCTCCCAGGATTGCGTACGACCCGAGTCCGCCTGATGGGGCCAAATTTGTGGATCCGAATGTAATCTTCAACTGGGGCCCGGGATTCGGCTCGAAATTACACACAATATATTTCGGCGACAATTTTGACGATGTGAATAATGCTGTTGTAGGTCTGCCCCAGGCAGAAACAATTTATACCCCCGGTACACTGGAATTAGAGAAGACATATTACTGGCGAGTTGATGAGTTTAGTGGTGCCGCTACAGATAAAGGCGACGTCTGGAGCTTCACGGTTACCAAGGCCGGAGGCGGTCTCAAGGCGGAATACTTCAACAACACAGCCCTCAGTGGTGAGCCGGTGCTGACCCGCATGGATCCAGAAGTCGATTTTAGCTGGGGAAACGCTGACGTACCCGGAGAGAACTCTCCCGATGCGAGTATCAATGTTGATAACTTTTCGGCCCGCTGGAGCGGCGAGCTTGAGGTGGATTTAACGGACACTTATACGTTTCATATTACCGCCAACAATGGTTTCAGGCTATGGCTGGATGGCGAGCTTATCATTGATTTTTGGGACAATGGTACGACGGACAGCCTCGAAAGTGAACCGATCGAACTGGTTGGTGGTGATACCCACTCAATTCAGATGGAGTATTTTGAAGGCGAGGACACGGCGGTTGCTCAGTTGTTCTGGGAGAGCAGCACGCGGGAGCAGCAAATAATTCCCAGCGGTGCGCTGCAGCCTCCGTTGAAGGCGAGCAGTCCGAGTCCGTCTAATCGTGCTGTGGATGTAAAGCAGACACAGATTCTTAGCTGGTCGGCGGTAGAGGATGCCACCTCTCATCAGGTGTATTTCGGTACTGATGAAGAGGCTGTGAAAAATGCCAATACAGATTCTCCAGAATACAAGGGCACCAGAAACCTTGGTTCCGAGAGCTATGACCCCGGACAACTTGAGTGGAATACTACTTACTACTGGCGTGTTGATGAAGTCAAGGCCGACAGTACGATACAGAAGGGTAATATCTGGAGTTTTGCGACAGCCAACTTCCTTATAGTGGACGATTTTGAGGGCTACAATGACCTTGACCCTTCTGAACCCGAGAGCAACAGGATATTTAACGCGTGGATTGATGGATACGGCATCCCGACAAACGGTTCTCTCGTTGGTTATGACAATCCTCCCTTTGCCGAGCAAACTATCGTTCACAGTGGTAACCAATCGATGCCACTTTTCTACGACAACAGTGTTGGTTACTCTGAGGCGACTTTGACATTGACTTATCCGCGTGACTGGACCGAGAATGGTGTCAGCACTTTATCGATTTGGTTCAGAGGCGTCTCGGATAACGCTGCTGAGACGTTGTATGTTGCTCTCAATGGCAGTGCAGTAGTCACTCACGATAATCCCAACGCAGCACAGACAGAGGAGTGGACACAATGGGATATTGACCTGCAGGCGTTCGGCATAAACTTAACCAATGTAAATACGATTGCTCTTGGTCTTGGTAACAGGAACAATCCGCAAGCTGGTGGTTCAGGTACGATGTACTTCGATGATATTCGGCTGTATGCTCCACTGCCATAGCCGGAACCAGAAGCACCATAAGCTGTGTGAGTGACATTCTCATAGATGAGTTTTTTGATGCCTGTTGAAAAAAAAACGAATATTTTGGAGTCTGTGGCCAAAACATAATTTATAATTGTTTTATATTAATTTTTGTAGGAGGACTATTATGTGCAGGAAATTGATTTATCTGATTTCTTCTATTCTTTTTCTGAGTGTGCCAGGCAGTGTATGTGCTGATCTGGTTGGACACTGGACCTTTGACGAAGGTTCCGGCAATATCGCTCAAGATTCGACCGCTAACGGCAACGATGGTACGTTCGTCGGAGAGCCCAAGTGGATAACTGGTAAGATAGGCGGTGCGCTGGACTTCGATGGCGAGGCCTACGTGGATTGCGGCAACGATGCCAGTCTGAACGTCACCGGTCCCTTCTCGGCGACAATCTGGATCAACCCGGGCACATTAGGCGGTCCCGATAGCGTGGCACCCCTATGTAAGGCTGATTCGGGCGCGGGCTGGAGCTGGCAGCTCCGATTCGCATGGGGTGCCGGCGGCCAGGATGACATTATCGGATGGCAGTTCAATTCCCCGGGTGAAAGGACGTGGGTCTATGTCGGCCAGGTGCTTCCGGTAGGAGAGTGGTACCACATCGCCGTCTCGCATGATGGCGAGACGGTGAAATTATATCTCGATGGCGAGGAAACCGACTCGGCCGAAATGACTGGGTTTGCCGGCAGTACCGCTCCGTTCCTGATCGGTACGGAAGGATGGGGATACCACTGGATCGGCGGCATCGACGATGTCAGGCTCTACGACCACGGCCTGTCGCCGCCCGAGATTCTCGGCATCATGGTAGGCGAGATACGGCCCATCGCCTGGGACCCGACCCCGGCTTATGGTGCTGTGCATCAGGATACATGGGCAAACCTTTCGTGGAAGCCCGGTCCCCTCACGGTCTCACACGATGTATATCTTGGTGATAATTTTGACGATGTGAACGACGGCACCGCCGAGACATTCCAGGGCAACCAGGCTACAACTTCTTTAACTATCGGTTTTCCCGGATTTGCTTATCCGGATGGTCTTATTCGGGGGACGACTTACTACTGGCGGATTGATGAGGTTAATGACACTGAGCCGAATAGTCCCTGGAAGGGTGATATCTGGAGCTTTACGATTGCTAACTACCTTGTCGTGGACGATTTTGAGGACTACAACGACTATCCACCCGATGAGATATTCAGTACGTGGATAGATGGATACGAGGTCGCGACAAACGGAGCTCTCATTGGTAATGATACTCCTCCATTTGCCGAGCAAAGTATCGTTCATAGGGGTGCTCAGTCGATGCCATATTTTTACGACAATAGTGGTACGGCAAATTACTCAGAGGCAAAACGCACATTTAGTCCTGCGCAGGACTGGACCAGAGAAAGTGTGAAAGTATTGTCACTGTGGTTCAAAGGTTATCCGGCGTATATGGGCAGCTTCGTGGAAGGACCGACCGGTACTTTCACGATGACCGCAGAGGGAGCGGATATCTGGGACGACTCAGACCAGTTCCATTTTGCATATAAGGAGCTTTCCGGTGCGGGCACGATTATAGCAAAAGTTGAGAGCGTGGAGAACACAAACGAATGGGCCAAAGCCGGCGTTATGATTCGCGATACTCTTGAGCCGGATTCGAGGCACGCGATGGTGGCCATCTCGCCCGGTAACGGAGTCTGGTTCGGGCGTCGTGAAAAGGCTGGTGGCAGCAGCAGCGGCGATAACGAAGCCGGAATCACAACACCCCAGTGGGTGAAATTGGAGCGTACTGTAGGTGGCTATGTAAGAGCCTACTATTCAGCGGACGGCAGCACGTGGACACAACTGGGTATGACTCAGACGGTTACAATGAATATGCCTATGTACATAGGCTTGGCGCTAACCAGCAATAACTCCGGCGTAGTGTGCGAGGCCAAATTCTCCAACGTTAGCTTTCCCGGTACGACTGTTGGTCAGCAGTGGACCAATCAGGATATCGGCATAACCAGTAACGATGTGGAGCCGATGTATGTGGTTCTCAATGGCAGCGCGGTGGTCACCAATGATAATCCTGATGCAGCGCAGGTCACTACTTGGACAGAATGGAATATTGACCTGCAGGCCTTTGCAGACCAGGGCGTTGACCTGACCAACGTCAATACGATTGCCCTTGGTTTAGGTGACAAGAATCCCGATGTATCGGGACAGGCTGGTGGTTCAGGTACGATGTACTTCGATGATATTCGGCTGTATGCTCCACTGCCGGAGCCGGAACCAGAAGCACCATAGGCTGTGTGAGTGGCAATTCTTATAGATGAGGTTTTTGATGCCTGTTGAAAAAAACGAATATTTTGGCGTGTGGCCAAAACATAATTTATAACTGTTTTATATTAACTTTTGAAAGGAGGACCATTATGTGTAGAAAAATGATTTATCTGATTTCTTTTATTCTTGTCCTGAGCGTGTCAAGCAGTGTGTGCGCTGATCTGGTGGGCCACTGGAAGCTCGACGATGGGTCGGGCACAGTCGCTGCCGATTCGAGCGGCAACGGCAACGACGGAACCCTCGTGGACAATCCCACATGGGATATCACATGGATCCCTGGCATCGCAGGATCCGCCCTGGAGTTCTATGGCTTGGGCGTCCCCGGTGGCGGTGGGGACTACTTCGATTGCGGCAGTGACCCCAGCCTAAATATGACTGGTCCCATCTCCATAGCCCTCTGGATAAGACCTGACGCAGATGACCCGGAGGGAAATGTCACAACGACAGCGCCAATGGCAAAGACGGATGGTTCGGATTGGAGCTATCAGGTTCGATATGGGTGGGGCCAAGGCGCTCCTGAGCCCTATATGTCGTTTACATTCAATTCGTCACCCAGGGCCTGGGCTCACGTCGGCAAAAACCTGGAGCGCTATGAGTGGTGCCATATCGCATGCTCGCATGATGGCACGACCCTGAAATGCTATCTCAATGGAGAAGAAACCGACTCTGTCCCAATGGGCCAGTTTGCCGGCATTGGCACCCCCGTTATCATCGGAACGGACGGCTGGGGATGCGATTGGATTGGCGCGATTGACGATGTCAGGATCTATGACCATGCCTTGACGGAGTCAGAGATTCTCGGCACTATGGCAGGTGAACCATGGCCATACGCCTTTGGCCCCAAGCCGGAGGATGGTGCCCTCTATCCGGATACATGGGTGAACCTTAGTTGGAAGCCCGGAGATACTGCGGTCTCTCATGATGTGTATATCGGCGATAATTTTGACGATGTCGACGCCGGTGCCGAGGGTACCTTTCAGGGTAACCAGGCCGGGACGTTTATTGTTGTCGGCTTTCCAGGATTTCCTTATCCGGATGGTCTTGTTCCCGGCACAACTTACTACTGGCGGATTGATGAGGTCAATGATGCTGAACCGAACAGTGCTATGATATGGTGGGGAAAAAAGGAGACACCGATTTGAGTATAACTTGTTAATTTTTCACTAAAGCATAATATCCAACTAAAATTAATT
>JAIVYN010000093.1:0-13215 GCA_048635425.1 Candidatus Aegiribacteria sp. | reverse complement strand
CGCTCGGGTCGCTTCGGCGCGTTGGGCTATCCTCCCCGATAGCAATGACATTATACCTATACATGCTGTTGCCTTAAAGCGTTAAATCTATATGGCTTACATCAAAATGACCCTTAATATTCACCAACTTTTTTGCAGTTGATCCAACATTTTAGTCTATTATTGACGGTCTGTTGTATAGCAAAAAACAGGGAAAGGGATTGCATCTTCTCCACTATTTGGTTAATATTATAGAATATAAGCTCAGTGGCGTAGTTGAATCAGGTTTACTCGGTTAATCAGCTTGTTTTTTTCCAGGAGGACATTTGTGAACATCAAAAATCAAGCTAAGAAGACAAAGCAGCAAGGGACGAAGATTTCCCGTCGTGTTTTTATGAACAGGGCTGTAGCAGCAGCGACATTTACTATCGTTCCTCAGTATGTGCTGGGTGGCAAGGCCCTTGCCGCCCCGAGTGATAAGCTCAATATCGCATGTATCGGTATTGGGGGGCGAGGCGGAGGTAACCTGAACGGCGTCGGCGGAGAAAATATTGTCGCGCTGTGCGATGTGGATATGCGACGGGTTGGCAAGGCATTCGAGAATTATCCGAACGCCAAAAGTTATACCGATTTTCGAAAGATGTTAGATGAGATGGATAACCAAATCGATGCGGTAGTGGTTTCTACGCCGGACCATACGCATGCTGTGGCGTGCATGGAAGCAATCAAGAGAGGAAAACATCTATATTGCGAAAAGCCGCTGGCCCATTCTATCTATGAGATACGTGAGCTTATGAAAGCTGCCCACAAGCACAAGGTAATAACGCAATTAGGCAATCAGGGACACTCGTTTGACCATATCCGTGTTTTCTGTGAATGGATTTGGGACGGGGCTATTGGGAACGTTCGCGAAGTGCACGCAGCTTGTGGGACGAACCATTGCAGGATTGATCAACTCTCAAAGCGCACAGAAAAGCACGAGATTCCATCCGAGCTGGACTGGGACCTATGGTTAGGGCCGGCCCGGTATCGACCATATAATCCTATGTATGTGCCAGGCAGTTGGCGAAGCTGGATGCCGTTTGGTTCCGGAACAATCGGCGATTGGGTGTGCCACGTTGTTGACCCTGTGTTCTGGGCGCTGGATTTGGGAGCTCCGAAAACAATCGAGGCCCAGGCCAAAGGATATGACCCGAAAAAGCATGCCGATACGTTTCCTGCAGGCACGATTGTAAATTACGAGTTCCCGGCTAACGGCAGACGGGGACCTGTTAAGCTGGTCTGGTTTGACGGTGTAGAGAAGCCTCCACGTCCGGAGGAGCTGGAAGAGGGGCGAAAAGTAACCAGTACAGGGGCGATTGTAATCGGGGACAAGGGCAAGATTATGTACGGCTCACATGGCGCCGGCGGGGCAAGGATAATCCCTGAGACAAAGATGAAGGCCTACGAGCAGCCGGCCAAAACGCTGCCCAGAGTCAAGGGACATCACAAGGACTGGCTCGACGCTGTCAAAAATAATACGCAAGCGGGTTCAAATTTTGATTACGGCGGACCTTTGACGGAAATCGCCCAGTTAGGGATTATTGCAACAAAGATGTTAGGACGCAAGCTCCGATGGGACGGTAGAAATATGCGTTTTACCAACTGCGACGAGGCGAATCAGTTTATCAATCCGCCGTATCGAGAAGGGTGGACATTGTGATGTGATTGGAAAATAGTTTTTTTCTGCAAATCCGCCAATATGGAAAGGCAGTATCACAATGAAAAAACAAATAGAACTTACTCCATTAGAAATTAACATTCCTATTTGGGAAAGAGGAAGATTGCCCGAAAGACACGGGGAAACAGACGTCCGGAAACGACACCGGAGTTTTCTCCGAAAGGAGTCCTTAGGACTAACGGGATTTACATTAATAGAACTGCTGGTGGTAATCGCTGTCATCGCTTTATTGATGGCGATATTAATGCCTGCACTGCAAATGGCGAGGGAACAGGCAAAGAAAATTACCTGCTCTAATAACCTCAAACAAATCGGCATTAGTTTGCATTTGTACGGCTCGGAGAATGACAATCGACTGCCGCTCAACGAAAGCGGAAACTGGCTGTGGGACATCGCTTACAGTACCACCGACTATATTATCGCAACCGGCGGCGACAAAGATACCTTCTATTGTCCCTCCGACCCATTGAAAACCCCGGATATGGCCATACTTTGGCAGTTCTCCCAAAATCTTCCGTTTGGAACCGCTACCGATTCAGTACCGGAGCCTGAAACTAACCGAGGCAGCCAGTTTCGAGTTACAAGCTACTTCTGGATGATGGATACCGTTAATGGAAGGTCATATCACCCGGAGGGAACGCCTAAAAAGGAATGGGTTAAAACACTAACACATAAGCAAGCCACCTCAACTGAGCTGGTTATCGACGCAACCCTCAGCAGCACATCTGACCCAAAGACAGCCACCTTCACCGAGGTCCACGGTGGGTCATGGTCCAGATGGCAGATTCCCGACCGCACCAACCACCTGAGATATGGAGGAAGACCCGCCGGTGCTAATATTGTCTTTCTTGACGGACATAACGAATGGCGGCGATTCAGTGAGATGGATGTTCGCGTCTCGCCCCCTTACCATTGGTGGTAAGGCTAAAAGTTAACCTTAATGTTAGCCATCGAGTAACGATTTTTTACAAAACAAAGATTTAGGAGTACCTGCTATGACAAGTCTAAAGTCCAATCGATTGAGCTTGAGTATTCTTATTGGTCTGTTTCTGATTACCGCCTCGTCGAGCGCGGCAGACTGGCCGACTTACCGCCACGACAATGCGCGCACAGGCTGCACGTCCGAATCGCTGACGGCCCCGCTGAGCCTGCAGTGGATTTACACGCCGGCCCATCCTCCAAGACCCGCCTGGTCCGGACCGGCTAAACGACCGAGGGAGGGTTGGGAGCTGCGCCATCGAGTGATTTTCGATGATGCTTATCAGGTGGCTGCTATGGATAACACGGTATATTTCGGTTCTTCATCTGACGATAAGGTCTATGCCCTCGACGCCGCTACAGGCCGCGAACGCTGGTCCTTCTTCACCGGCGGGCCGGTGCGTTTGGCGCCGGTGGTCTGGAAAGATAGGGTTTTTGTCGGTTCCGATGACGGATTTGTTTATTGCCTGAAGGCCGAAAGCGGAAACGTGGTCTGGAAAGTACGCGGCGGGCCGAACGACGAAAAGCTCCTGGGCAGCGGGAGGATGATTTCCCGCTGGCCAGTCCGAACCGGCGTGCTCGTTGATAAAGGCACCGCTTATTTCGGTGCCGGAATATTTCCACATGAAAACGTTTACCTCTGTGCTGTGCGGGCAGATGATGGGACGGTTATCTGGAAAAATAACAATATTAGTGAACAGGACGCATATCGCAAGGACCTCTCGCCCCAGGGATACCTGCTGGCCACCAGCACCCAGCTTTTTGCGCCATCCGGCAGGGCCTTGCCTGTCGGCTTCGACCGCGCAACCGGCAGCGAGGTTTTCAGCCGAAGTTACGGCTGGAGGGGAGAGCCGGCCGGAGGTGCCATTGGAGGCACATACGCATTGCTTGCCGATGAGCAAATATACACAGGCACGCAGCGCCACCTTCTGGCTCTCAACCAGAATACCGGTAGTGTAGGCTTCGGCTGGTTCCCGGGCCGGCGACTCGCGGTGGTGGGTAATATGGCCTATATGGCAACCGGAAGCCAACTGATGGCTATGGACCGAACTAATTATGCCCAGGCCAGCAGACGTCGTAATTCGCTGGAGTACAAGATAAAGTCACTTCGAAGCAGCCTCAGGAGCGCCAGGGGCGAGGACCGTAAAAAGCAGGAACAGCAATTGAAAAGTTCAGAAGAAGAATTGAGCCGGCACCGCAGTGAGAATATTGGACCGACCCTTCGTTGGCGTGTGCCAAGCCGGTGCGATGCGGAATTGATACTGACTGCAAACCTGGTGCTTGCCGGTGGGCAAGGACAGGTCAATGCCTTCAGGCGGGACAACGGCAAGGCCGTCTGGGAGGCGCAAGTCGATGGCAAAGCGCGGGGATTGGCCGTCGCCAATGGCCGAGCCTACGTCAGTACGGATACAGGCAAAATCTATTGCTTTGCTGCAAAGCGAGTGGCAAAACCGAAAGCCCCAGTGCCCAGCCCGCACGTCAGGCATGCAGCGAACCCTTATCCTCAAGACGAGCTGACCTCAGTTTACGAAGCGGCCTCCGAAGCGATTGTTATGGAGAGCGGTGTTACAAAGGGCTATTGCCTTGTGGTCGGTGCCGAATATGGCCGTCTGGCATGGGAACTGGCGCGGCGAACTGATCTGACCATTATCGGGGTCGAACCCGATCCGGAAAAAGTTGCCGCAGCAAGATTAGCCCTGGACGCGGCGGGCCTGTATGGCCAGCGGGTAACAATTAACCAAGGTAATCTTTCGAATCTGCCGTACTCAAACTACTTTGCCAACCTGATTGTCTCCGACAGTCTGCTGCTGACCGGAAATATACCCGGTAACCCCGAGGAGCTTGTGCGGCATCTAAAGCCGTGCGGCGGTGCCATTTGTCTTGGCGTGCCGGCCAATACATCCGGAAAGGCAGGCGCCGTCTCTTCCGAGCAGCTTAGCCGGTGGCTGAGGCGGCTGGAATTAGGACAATGCCGGATCAGCCAAACCAACGGCTGCTGGGCGACTCTCAAACGCGGAGCATTGCCGGGGGCAGGCAAATGGACACACCAATATGCCGATCCGGGCAATACCGCCTGCAGCGACGACCAAATCGTGGGCGGTCCGCTGGGTCTGCTGTGGTTCGGTGACCCCGGCCCGGCCCCGATGGTCAATCGCCACGATGCCGCCGCCGCACCTCTTGCGGTCAATGGTCGGTTATTCGTCCAGGGTGAAAACGTCGTGATGGCCTACGATTCTTACAACGGCGTTCTGCTGTGGAAGCGTGATATACCCGGTGCGATGCGGACGCGACTGAAGAGAAGAGAGTGCGGCAACATAGCCGCCTTCGAAGATAGCTTCTTCGTTGCCATCGGCGATAAATGTCTGCGGCTTGACGCCGAAACAGGACAGACCCGCCAGACTTACAATATGCCTCCCATGGCCGAAGGTAGCTCACATCGGTGGGGATACCTCGCCTATGTTGACGGTATCCTTTACGGCAGTGCGATGAGGCAAACAGGTGTCTCGGATTCGATTTTCGCCATTGATACGCAGAGCGGCGAGACGCTTTGGAATTATGGGGGCAAGAACATCGTTAACCTGACTATCGCTATCGGGGACGGCTGGCTGTTTTTTATCGACAGCTCGCTGACGCCGAAGCAGCGACAGCAATTACTGCGACAGGACAAATCACATCTGATGAACCTTAGCCCCGAAGAGGCCAAAAAAGTAGAAGCAGCCCACAAGGAGCTCGACGTGCGCCTTGCCGTTGCGCTAAATGCTCAGACGGGCGGGAAGCTCTGGGAAAGGGCTGTTGATGTAACCGATTGCAGCAAGATTGGAATAGGCGGCGGCGAACTGACGGCGATGTACCATGACGGCGTCGTTGTCCTGTGCGGGGCCAACGCAAACGGCCATTATTGGAGTCAGTTCCTTTCGGGCCAGTTTTCGCGGCGTCGGCTGGTGGCTCTTTCAGCCAACAATGGTAAACTGCTCTGGGCTAAAGACGCCAACTATCGTCATCGTCCGGTTATCATCGGCGATATTGTTCTGGCTGAGCCCTGGGCGTTTGACCTCAAGACCGGCCAGCAAAGGACACGCCATCATCCTCTGACCGGCGCCGAGACGGTGTGGCAGTTCCTGCGGCCGGGCCATCATTGCGGTGCGATTTCCGCCTGTCCACAAATGCTTTTGATGCGTTCGGGCGCCACCAGTTACTACGACCTGCGAGACGACAGCGGCATACGTCATTTCGCCGGGCACCGACCCGGATGCTGGATTAACGCAATTCCTGCTGACGGTCTTGTCCTGGCTCCCGAAGCCAGTGCCGGCTGCATTTGCCTTTACCCCATAGTCTGCTCGATTGCACTTGAGCCTCGTCCTGACCACGAGCGATGGAGCATCTACAGCACGGGCGGAGCTAACACGCCCGTTCAACACCTGGCCGTCAATCTCGGCGCACCCGGCGACAGACGCGACAGAAACGGTACACTATGGTTCGGGTACCCGCGGCCCGGACTGCCGCAGAACCGTGCAGCGATGGGCTTCTCACTCAAACTGGGAATGGATTTTTTTGGCGAGTCGGAATATCCTCGTCGCAACAGCGAAACTCAGACTGTGGATGGAACCGACACTCCCTGGCTGTTCGCTTCCTGTGCCCGTGGACTTAGACGCTGCATCGTGCCGCTTTTGTCTGAGGGGGAGAGGGCAGCCGAATATACGGTCAGACTATATTTTGCAGATTTTGATAATAAGCAGGCAGGTAAACGCATCTTCGACGTTAAGATGCAGGGACAGGTGGTTCTTGACGACTTCGATATTGTCAGGGAGGCAGGAGATTCCTTCAAAGCCATTATGCGACAGTTCCGGGGCATTGCGGTCAGTCGCGACCTGGAAATCGAACTCGTTGCGCAGGACAAGAAGCTCTCATCGAAGAACGGTGTGCCGGTCCTTTGTGGCGTGGAAGTGCTACGGGAAAGAAAAACAGCCGAAGTCGCAACAACAGCTCAGGCTCGACAATAGACCTTTTCGGCCAACGAAGAACAAGGAGAAAAATGAGTATAAATCTAACTACACGCCGCCAATTCTTAAGAGCAATGGGGCTGGGAGCTGCGCTGCTGGCGTCCAGGCAGGCGCCGGTATTTGCGGTCGACAAACAGAAGAAACGACCGAATATTCTATTGATAACAGCCGATGATATGAACTGCGATTCGTCGGGCTGCTTCGGCGGACAGACTCCGGATATTACACCCAACATCGACCGCCTGGCTTCCGAGGGTATGCGTTTTGCCCATGCTCATATTACCATAGCGGTCTGCCAGCCCTGCCGCTCAGTATTGATGACCGGCCGCTATCCCCACCGCAATGGGGCCGAGGGCTTTCAACCGATTAATACCAGTGTGCCGACGCTACAAGAGAGCTTACATAACGCCGGCTATCTCAACGGTATCCTTGGCAAGGTCAAACATCTGGCACCTATTCATAAGTTTAAGTGGGATATGGTGAAGGATGTTGGAGAATTAGGTCATGGCCGTGACCCGAAACTTTACTATAAGTTTGCCAAAGACTTTTTCCAGCAGGCAACAAACAAAGACCAGCCGTTTTTCCTGATGGCCAACTCGCATGACCCACATCGGCCGTTTCATGGCAGCTTACAGGAGCAAAAAAAGTTTAAGCAAGCCCTCAAAGATATTCCGAAACCCTCTCGGGTGTATCGAGATGAGGAAATCCGGGTTCCCGGCTTTCTGCCTGATATACCCGATGTACGTAAGGAAATTGCACAGTACTATAGCTCAGTCCGCCGCTGTGACGATACGGTAGGAGCGGTAATGCGTGCTCTGCGTGAATCGGGCCAGGCTGAAAACACTCTGACAATGTTTATCTCGGACCACGGTATGCCTCTGCCGTTTGCCAAGACCAACTGCTACCTTCACAGCACGCGCACGCCGTGGATAGCTGTCTGGTCGGGCAAAATCAAACCCGGTGCTGTGGACAATCGACACTTTATCTCCGGCATCGATTTTATGCCCACCGCACTTGACGTGACCGGAGTGCCTGAGCCCGAAGGGATGGACGGTTTTTCATTTCTACCCGTTCTTCTTGGCCGGCGACAGGCCGGTCGAGATAAGGTATTTACACAGTTTCACCAAACTTCCGCAAAAAACCGCTATCCGATGCGCTGCGTACAGAACCACAGATTCGGATACATCTTCAATCCGTGGTCTGACGGTGAACGTGTCTTCAAAAATGAATCGCAATCCGGCCTGACGTTCAAGGCCATGCAGGCCGCTGCGAAAACCGACCCGAAGATTGCCGCCCGCGTCAAGTTTTTCCAATATCGAATCATTGAGGAGTTTTATGACCTCGCAAACGACCCTGATGCGCTGCATAACCTCAGCAACGACTTAAAATATAAAAAAAAGCTTGACAAAATGCGGAAGGAACTGTTAAAGTGGATGAAAGGCACCAATGATACGGCATTAGAGGCATTCAAAAACCGTAATTCACCGGAAACTCTGAAAAAGTTTATGGCCGAACAAGATGCCAGGTCCGGAAAGAAACAAACAAAAAGAAAAAATCGTAAAAAACGAACATAATAAAACGAACTTTTTTTACAAAATTGAAGGGGTCAGAAAATGAATAAAAACAATTTAACCAGGCGAGAGTTTTTGGCTGCTGCGTCAATAGGTACTATCGCTACTGCGTCGGGGGGAATAGGTGCCTATGCGAATGGAAGCAAGAAAGCAGGTAAAGCCGCAATCCTCGGCGGTAAGGCGGTCAGAACCAAACCGTTTCCCAGTTGGCCGGTCTGGGACAGAGATGCCGAAAAATCTATTCTATCTGTATTACGCAGCGGAAATTGGTTTCGCGGTCGGGGTACAAAGGTATCAGAATTTGAAAAAAAGTATGCGGAATTAATGGGAACGAAGCGCTGTCTGGCCACGGCCAATGGTACCACGGCTCTGCTGATAGCTCTGCACGTACTGGGCATTGATGCCGGAGACGAGGTTATTGTTTCGCCTTATACATTTATTGCCACTTATAATGTGCTTCTCCTTAGTAAGGTACTGCCGGTTTTTGCCGATACCGACCCAGAAACCTTCCAGATAAATCCGGATAAAATAGAAGAAAGAATCAACGAAAATACTAAAGCGATCATGCCGGTTCATATTCTGGGCTTGCCGGCCAATATGGACAAAATAAATGCTATCGCCAAAAGACATAACCTGCTGGTAATAGAAGATGCCTGTCAGGCCTGGTTAGCCGAATGGAGAGGTAAAAAGTGTGGTACGTTGAGCGACCTGGGCTGTTTTAGTTTCCAGAACTCCAAACATCTCCCGGCTGGTGAAGGCGGTGCCATTGTGGGAAATGATGAGGAAATTATGGACCGATGCTACTCTTTTCACAACTGTGGCAGAGCGTATGGAAGTGTAAAAAGGACCAGCAGTTACCCCATCAGAGGAAGTAACCGCCGAATGCAAGAGTTCCAGGCGGTTATATTAATGTCCCAGATGAAGCGTCTGGAAAAGGATACGGCAAGGCGCAACGAGAGCGCCCACTATCTGACTTCGAGAATCAAAGACATTCCCGGTATTCTTCCTCACAGGTTATATGAAGGCGTAACCAGGGCAGCCTATCATCTGTATCCGTTCCGGTATAAAAAAGAGTACTTCAATGGCCTGCCGCGAGACAAATTTCTCTCTGCCCTAAGGGCCGAAGGCATCCCCTGTTCAGGAGGATACGGCCCACAGTATAAAGACGGCTTAATTGAAGAAGCCTTAAATTCAGTGGGTTATAAGAGACTTTATTCGAGAGAGAGACTGAAGAGATACCGCAGAGAAAATCACTATCCCGATAACGACCAGCTTTGCAAAGAAGCGGTGTGGTTTGGCCAAAATCTGCTGCTTGGAGCCAAAAAGGATATAGATGACATAGCGGATGCCATGTTGAAAGTCTATGAGAATAGAGAAAAGCTGGCAAAGTTAGATAAAACGTCGTCAAAATACAAAAAAGATTCTGTCGCTCTGTAAAGTGTGATTTAAAGACTTGTCATTTGTTTATGAAGTCTTTTCAAAGACCGTGGGAATCTTATAACAACAAATAATAGAAATTGCTTCGCTTTGCTCGCAATAACAAGATTATCGCATCATTTCAAGGAGCTTATCTCTGAAGGTGTGCCATAGGTGGACGAACAATCTTTTAATCTCCAGGCCAATCTCAACCAGAACCTTTCCGGGCAGTCCAAAAAAATAAATATCTGTAACATAGGTGGTGGTTTAAGTCTAAAAGAATTCTTTGACAATAGTCTGTTTCCATATTAAAATTTCATAGCTGCAAAAACCTGTTCAGTGCATGAATAATATTATTTACAATTCTTGAAAGGGAGAAAAATGAGAAAGAACAAAGCAGGCTTATTGATAACAGTCGCTGGTATTCTGTTCTGTTGGCCGATTGTCTCGATGGCAAAACAGGGCCAGCCGATTCTCGAGAAAATAGGCGTTACTCGCGGAATCTGCATAGTGCTTGGTGACAACAAGTGCGAGCTTGCCCTGGAGCTGGCGCGGAACAGCGAGCTGCTGATATATGTGCAGTTGCGCCGGGCAAAGGACGTCGAAAAGGCACGCAGGATAGTTGATGAGGCGGGTTTTTACGGGACACGTATCTTCGTGGAAAAAGGGCCATTGAGCGAATTACACATAGGCGACAATCTGGCAGACGCTGTTATTGCCGTGGGTAGGGCACCCAAAGCTGAGGTGTTGCGGGTCCTGCGTCCCAAAGGTAAGGCCCTGTTAGGGCGTGAAGTTCTGGTCAAGCCGGTTCCCGAAGGAGTTGATGACTGGAGCCATCCTTATCACGGCCCGGACAATAATCCGCAATCAGAGGACACAGTCATTCGGGCGCCTTATCTAACACATTTTATGTCTGAGCCGCGCTATGCGCCGATGCCTCAGGTGGCAGTGGCTTCGGCGGGTCGTGCATTCAAGGCGTTCGGACACGTGGCTTTCAAGACCCGGGAAGAGCCTTTCCTTAACAAGCTTGTAGCTTTCAACGGCTACAACGGTACGATGCTCTGGCAGCGGGACCTGGCTGAAGGCGTGATGATACATCGCAATACAATGATTGCAACACCAACAATCCTGTATGTCGGCGATGATAAGTCCTGTAAGTTAATCGATACGGCTACCGGCCGATTGAAGGACGAAATCGTCCCGCCGGTGGAAAAAGCCGGTGGGACATTTTGGAAGTGGATGGCTCTGGAGGACGGCGTTCTCTATGCGCTTATGGGCGAGCAGGAGCAAAGAGACCCTACAATGCGGTGGCACCGCGAAGCGCACGGCTGGCCATGGAATCCGATATCTAAAGGCTTTAATCAGCCTGACGGTATCAAGGACGGCGAGAAAGCGTACGTAACCCATCCCTGGGGTTTCGGTCGCAATGTACTGGCCATTGGACTAAAAACGAAAAAGGTGCTGTGGAGCTATCGAGAAGATGAGCCGGTTGACAGCCGAGCGATGTGTATGAAAAACGGGCGAATCTTCATCTTTCGATTTGGAGCGTACCTGACTTGTCTGAATGCGAAAACCGGTGAGGTCTTATGGCGAAAGACACCTGATAATGCCCTCGAACTGTTTAAGTCACTGGGGACATATTTGAATCGGCAGGATTGGCGTACAAACTGGCGAACTACGAACTATCTGCAGTGCAGCGATAAGGCCCTGTATTTTGCCGGCCCCCAGATTGGCAAGCTTCTTGCCGTTTCCACCGAAGACGGGAATATCCTCTGGGAGAATTCCTATAGCAACTTTCAGTTGGTCCTGCGAGAAGATGGTCTATATGGCATCAGTGGTCAAATCGACAAACACCCAAGTAAAATGTTTGACCCGCTTACCGGCCGGGTATTGGCGGAGATTAGTAGTGTTGGGGTCATGGTAGTTGGTTTTATTGGTGAGATGCGTTCTTTGATCAGTAATGGCAGTTGGATCCGAACTCAATATCGCTTGTTCGTTTTCTCTTATCGGCCATAAATTTCCGTTAAACTGTAAGTTTATAGTATCTTGTTGTATATCGGGCATAACCTGATGTACTCCGAGTTAACGCGAACGAAGTGAACATTTTCTCGTTTGCGACTTCTAAATACAATTGAATGGCTTCCTGTATATTCTTCACCCCTTCTTCTTTTGTCGCCCCTTGTGAGTGGCAACCTTTCAATGCCGGGCAGTGAACTGAATACGAACCATCTTCTTCCTGCTCCAATACGATCTCAAATACCATTCTTGTCCTCCGATACAAGTAATAATAGTTTTTATTGTGAATAAAGTGTTATTTTAGTATTACAAATTAACGCGAAAGAGGTGAGCGTTTACTCATTCTGTTATTGTTACAATCACGATATATATTTAAAAATCTCTTCCATATCACTTTCAGAAAATGAATAATAGTCTTTTCGTCTCAAACAATCAAGAATCTCTTCAAGTTCCTCTCGCCCGGTTATAACCTCTTCTATGATGTTTGCTACCAGCAGACTCTTCAAGTCATATACTTTGGAGACGCCTTCTTTCAATGCAGATTTCCCAAGCTTAGTATCGTCTGTCAACAAAATAGCATCTTTAGACTTTGCCAGAACAATACATTCGCAGTCTACAAGACTCAGGTTATACTTATCCTGAAGTCCATATGCTTGTTCAAATTCGTCTGCATCCGGCGATATGATGCATATCTTGTTCTTTGCATCCGTAAAACTAAGCATTTTCTCGATCTTATCAACAAATTTGAATCCTGCGATCTTGTTTGTGTCCAATTCCCTCAATATAGATGGCGTGATATAACAGAAATGCTTCCTGAACAATATATCCAGCAAACATAACATATCGATTTTAGCCAGTGAACTTAAAATGCAAGTATCGAGGAGTATCATCGTACTAGCTCTACTAACTCACGTCCCTTATTCCGGGAAAAACCCCTTCTTATCTTGACGCCTGCTTTTACCAGAAAATCCTTTATTTCCTCTGTACTGACCCCTGCCAGCTCAGCAGCTTTTGAGATGGATATCTCATCTGTCTTATACATCTCTACCACAGCTGTTATCCGCATATCCTTCCTGAACTCAAAAAAGGTTCTTAAGGCATCCTCTAAAAGTTCATTTTTTGTTGAATATACCCCTCCCCGGACCAACGCATCTGCACCACTGGATGTAATTATAGATGTAGCACTGCTCATGATTTTTGCCTCTTCACTTGTGTACTCAGTATTTCTAACCATTCACTAATAAGCTTTTCTTATCACATGTTACGTTTGGTAGCACAGCACATTCCTGTTGAAGAACGTAGCTTCAAGCAACCGAGTGGACATGCATATCTTCTGGCGCCGCTGTTCGTAGAACTTATCCGGCACATATTCGTAGAACTTGGCACTCGGCACGTATTTGCACTTGTATCCTTTACGGATAACAGAGAGTGCCATACTGGCATCGTCGGCACCACAACATCACACATTCGTATATTTACGTATGTGCGATATATATTTAACAAGTCCTTCAAATACACCATAATCGAAGTTGAT
>JAIVYN010000092.1:0-13332 GCA_048635425.1 Candidatus Aegiribacteria sp. | reverse complement strand
GGGACGGCGCCGCTCGGACCGCCAGGTTCATGGTCAGGGACCTGGAAACCGGTCGCCAAAAGCAACTGGTTCGCGCTGTGATATGCCCGCACCCCTAATTGGGTTGGGCCCTATCGCCAGATGGAAAGCGGTTCGCGTTCATACTCGAGTTTCCAGCGGCCCGGACCCTGAACACGATTTCCACCACCGGCGGGGAGCCGAAGGAACTTTTCCGCATGAAAGAGGAGGTTTGGGCCGTGGCCTGGACGCTCGATAGCCAGAATGTTCTCTTAACCCGGGGAAAGGCGCTGTGGCGAATCCCCGCAGAAGGCGGAGAGCCGCGAAAGCTCTGGACATGGAAAAAAAGGCATCTCTCCTTTGAGGGCATTCGCGTCCATCCGGACGGGCAGAACGTTGCCCTTGAGGTCAGCGAACCGAGAAACGAGTTCTGGGTGATGGAGAATTTCCTGCCGACAGAATAGGCAGGTGGACGGTAGCACAAAAGCAGGTTGGCGGTAGTATATTGTCACCCCGAGCAAACAAGAGCCTGCCCTGAATTAGCCGAAGCCCTGAGCATAGTCGAAGGGGCAGCCGAAGGGCCGAGGGCTCTATTAAACTCGTCCCGAGCGCAGCCGAGGGAATAGATTCCTCGACTTCGCTACGCTTCGCTCGGAATGACGGTGGAGGGGGGCATCGCTGCGCTCGGAATGACGAACCTGCAAATATGTGTTACAAACTAATAGTTCGCCCAGCATGTTACCATCGACCCGGAGGCTATGCACGGGATTTACGCTATTGTGATATGGCATTTCCACAAGGAGCCACGCGTTTATTTTGATGTCGTAGTACAGGTTGCCGACGACCCTGATTTTATCACGAACCTCAGGACTCTGTTCAACAAAGACATTGACAACTCCGCCGGACGGAGAATGAAAAAGCTCGTAGTCATTTGACTATCCGCAGCCGTCATCACACTTGGTAAATCTGTGCAATCCGTAATACAACCCGTCAGAACGTTGTTTTTTGTGCATGTTTCTTTATGGTGGCTGATCGCTACCTCTTTATTAGTAATGTGTTATGAGAGTTTTCTTGATGGACGAACTTTTTGCTTGCGGTTGAGGGCCAAAGGCCCCAAGCCGCGCTGCGCCCTCTGTGGATAAAAAAAGTGCTTTTTTATTCGTTTTTTTGTTGACATTGTTTGTAAATACGTTAAAATACACGTATGTTTGCCAGCAGGCTAACATAAACCGCCAGTAGGCGATAGATATAGCGGAGAACCGCACGAATCGTCCCGCACCAAATAGGCTGTTGCCGTAATTTGGTGCTGGACACGCCAAAAAACCTCTTTTGGAGCATTTGAAAATTTTACTTTCGTATTTGTTTAGGATTTAGGATTTCAAACTACCAGATAACTCCTTATGCAACAAGATATTATCATCAATCGTCTGTATTCTGTCATCTGTCATCTGTCATCTGTCATCTGTCGTCGGCCCCTCTACATCTGTCGAGAACCCTCTACAAATCAGCTACTTTTTATGCAAAACAAACCCAATCTTAAAGATGCCAAAATGAACGTAAGTATCTTTTCACATATGGCTTATGAAAAATTTATCCCGCTGACGGGGCAAAAAAACAAACCCAATTCAAACCCAATCAAACCCAATTGCCGAAATGGTAAAATTGATGCAAAGTGTGTATTTACAAAGGATTATGAAGAAAAATGCGGCTAAGGGCTATGAAAAAACAAACCCAATTCAAAGCCAATTTCCGAAAGGCCAAAAATGAACGTAAAATTATTTACCACAAAGGATTATGAAAATGAACCACCCTCAGGCCCAAAAAAAACAAACCCAAAACAAAGCCAATTCAAACCTTGTCCTGAGCGCAGTCGAATGGGCCAATTTCCGTCAAGAAATGCTAAAAAATGCCCTATCTACCTGCCTGCGTAAAGCGCCATTACGCCGGCACCGTCAAAGCTATTCAACCTGGAACCTTCTTTTCCGGCCTGATCGACGACCTCCGCATCTACAACCGGCCACTGATACCCTAAGAAATCGCAGCGCTTACACAATAAACACCGCTTCTTACCCGGCGGTTTTTCGCCTCTTTCTAATCTCTTCTGTTTCGCTGCGGCCGCATTCCGGACACCTATCCGGAAAATCGTTAGGAACAGTACCCCTCAGAAAAACTATCCCGCAATCCGGATTCATACATTTTTCAGCCCTGAAAACACTTTGCTCGCCGCACTTTTCACAAACCATCGGCGGGGCACTCGGCGCCATAGGGTTGGCGTGTTCCTCTACATATTTGAAGTATCCCTTCTTACTCGTCTGGTACTCAGCCTTACAAGCTGGATTGTTGCATTTGGCCCAAATCATCTCCTCATCCGAAATGCTGTCGATGGTATCACCACCTCCGCCATGCCTGCTCCAAGTTATTATACCAGCCACAACCAAGCACAACACGATAACACCGATCATAATCGGTTTTTTCTTACTCTCTTCCATATCAATTTCTCCAAAACAATTAAACTACAATTCAGTTAAAATCTTACACTATCAAATTATTACTTCTTTTATCATTTGTCAAATGCTTATTTTTTATTTTATTGGCCGGCTAAGCTGCTATTACAAAGTTTTTAGACAATCGTTTCCCTGTCATTCCCGCGGAAGCGGGAATCCAGTAATGAAACGGTCTGAAGCAAAGCCTCAATCAAAATTATTGTCGAAAAGCTTATTCAAGGTACCTTAGTATGCTGTAGCATCTAATTTGACCGGTGGCAGCGCTCCGTCGCCGAAGCTTCAAGCCTTTGTAGCACTACGGCAGAGTAGGTTTTGGAGCGTAGGCGACCTCAAGCGCTGTCTCTAAGGGACACCTTAAAGTGCTTGGGGATGGCTCAGAGCAGCTACCCGTAACCACCACGCATTTGTCGTATTACATCGGTTCACCCGTGCGCCCCGATGCCATCTGCAGAATCCTGTCGGGCTCCTCCGGGAACCCTGTCCGGGCAGAAAGATAAGCTGATTCAATGACGGCCATATTCTTTAGATTCTCTCTGCCGCTGCTGCAGAGCTTGTTTTTATCGGGCGACAATATACTTAAAGCGAAATTCTTCAGTTGTTCCTTCATACAGAAAGACGCATCATCGTCGTATTCCAATTCCTCGCTGGTCTGTCCGAGACCATCGCCGAGGGTCAATTGCTTTTCATTGACTGTCAGAATTTTATCTTTCCCGTACAGCCTCAAAAATTCTTCTTCGGGACCAATCCCAGCCCGCCGCGACGCTATCAGGTTGCCAATAAGCGTGTCGCTGAATTTCATCGTTGCCACAGCCGTGTCTTCCGTCAGATACAATCTCTGTTGCCTATCCTGGGCTTGGTTCGTGTTTAACGAAAAGATTTTCTGTGGAATATCAAAATTCAACATCATCTGGTCAATTAGCCGGTAACAGTTGTGTAACAGCACGCCACCGCCGGCCAGCTTCGGATCTGTTTGCCAGCCGGGGTATGGCTGCTCACCAACACTGCAGAAAGCAGTTATCAGAAAAACCTGCTCCACCCGGCCTTCTTGCAGATATTCGCGCAAAGCAAGAAAGCTCCGGGCAAAACGCCCCGGATTGGCAATGGCAAATTTTATATCTTCTTCTTCGCTCAAGCGGACAAATGCCGCAGCCTCTTCAAAATCCCTCGCCGCCGGTGCTAATTTAAGTATATTGAACTTCTTTTTCATCGCCATCCGCACATATTCATCGCAGCTATGAATACCGGCAGCAACCAGCAGACATCGGTTGTCTCCGCGCAAGCGGGAATCCATCGTTGTTATCAACTGTCGGTAATCATCAAAGGCGGCACATTGATATTCGGCGGCAATTTTCTCGGCGAGATTCGTATCTTTGTCGGCAACAGCCTCAATCTGGAAATAATCGACTCCTCCAGACGCTTCGAGCAGAAGCTGACCAGCTTCATTGAGACCAAGCACCGCAGTTTTCAATTTACCTTCACTCATCCCTGATATCCCGTTCCCCTAATATCCTGCTCCCCTGTTATCCTGATATCCTGTCACCTCCCCCTCCTATCCAGCTTAAATTCTACATTCCTTTTCCAAAAAAGAAACTACTAAAAACATTTATTACCGAACAAAATAATCCCCCACTACTCGCTTGTTGCGAGTAAGGCGCGGGCGCAGGTCAATCAAAATTGCTGATACTTGCTTGAAAAGTAAGCAAGCCTAAATACAGTAAAATGGCGGTCTCACGCGTTAAAATAGGTAATATATCCGAGATTTTTCAATCAAAAACGCTGATACTTCAAAGCAAAAATCAAATTTTTCAAAAAAATTTTATCTGCCTTGCTGATATCGAGTTACGAGAATCGGGAATCAAAAATCAAGGCCTTTTTTCGACTCAAATACGCAGATAGCTCCAATTATAGGGGGAGTTGGTGAGTGGTGAATAGTGAGCGGAACAAACCAAATTAACAAATCACCAATTCACCAATTAACTAATCAACTAACATTGTGAAAGCCAATAGCTGTCAAAATTGCACTTACGCCCTTAAAGCCTCCGGAGGCAACAGTACGACTCTGGTTTGCATCAACAAATTCGACAGCCCCGGCCAATTACACCTCATCGAGCAAAAACCCCCCTGCCGAAATTTCCAAGCCAAAAGGAAAATCACACCGCCAAGAAACCCGACACTGCTAAAGGACAAAAGCGTTAAGTTAATACTCTTAATCCAGGGCAAATTCGCAATCGTTGACACCGATGACTACGACCGCTTCACCAAATACAAATGGTACACTAACCAGGATGGAAACAACTTTTACGCCTATACCTTTCTAACAAAAGGCAATAAAAAGAAAAGAGTTTTTATGCACCGCCTGATTATGAATGCACCAAAAGGTCTATTCATTGACCATATAGATGGCAATGGCCTGAATAATCGCAAGTGCAATCTCCGACTCTGCACACCTGCTCAAAATGCACAGAACAGTCGGCCAAGATGTAATACCTCTTCAAAATATAAAGGCGTTTTCTGGAACAAAACAAATAAAAAATGGATCGCGACTATTCATAAAGGCGACAATCGTACATATCTCGGCGGTTTTGATGACGAAATCGAGGCCGCGTTAGCTTATGACCGCAAGGCCGAGGAGCTGTTTGGGGAATTCGCGTATCTTAACTTTCCAGGGAACACTGACGGACACGGACATTTAAGACACTGACGGACACAGACGCTTTAGACACTGATGTACGCGGACATTTTAGACACTGACGGACACGGAGAGGTAGTGAATGGTGAATCGTGAGTAGTGAGCTAAAGTAAATTAAAGTGCCTAAAGTGCCTAAAGTGAGCTAAAGTGCCTAAAGTTAACAGAAAACGGATGCTCGATTCTGGATGCTCGATACTAAATGAAGAGGATGAATAAAAAAGCGTCTCTAGTCCTTTTGACTAATCAAAAGGACTACTTGCATATTTAAAAGTGCGAGTTTTGGGATAAGCATTTAGAATTAAGAATTTGAAATTGTTTGAATGGTCATCAGGAATAGGAACGGCCTGCATTGGTATATAAAAGAGCGCATCATCAACAAAGCAAAACCGATATGAAAGACGATCGGCTAATTTAACGGACGGATAATTCGTCGCTCGTTGCTCGTGACCCGTGAATGGTGAGTTTTGAGTTGTGAGCTAAAGTAAAACAAAGTGAACTAAAGTGACTAAAGTGACTAAAGTGAGCTAAAGTTGGATAACAGAAGCGGGATTCTCGATACTTGATGCTCGATATTAGATGCTGAATGCTCGCGAAGCGGATGACAGAAGACGGAAGGTAGAAGACAGAAGGTAGGATATAAGGGTATAAGGTAAAAAAACTCTGAGAAAAATCAACTGCGCTGCACGAATTAAATCCCTGACGCCTGCCCCAAGGGTTAGATCCCGGGCACCATGGAACCTGCCGTTACGAAAATTTTTATTTTATTTTTATTGACAACCGTTATTTCTGACGGTATAAAAAAACAAGTTTAGTGGGGTATGTTCTTTCATCTCTCAAGAATATTCTCTTTCGAAAATCCGAGAGACAAAATTTATGGCCGTTAACAGGCCAAAGGAGTACAGTTGTGAGTAAAGGTAAAGTGAAATGGTTTAATGAGAAAAAAGGTTTTGGATTTATCACGCCTGATTCCGGCAGTGAGGACTTGTTCGTTCATCACTCGGAAGTCAAGACGACCGGCTACGCCAGTCTCAATGAAGGCCAGACGGTGGAATTCGAGGTCGGACAGGGCAAAAAAGGCCCGTGTGCGAACAACGTAATACCTTCATAACCAGAAGCATAAAACCGTAAAAACCAACGGGCCCCGCTTCAAGTCGGGGCCCGTCTCATTTTTAAATCTAAACATGTGAGTAGTTAATTGGTTAAGTGGTTAATTGGTGAATTGGTTAATTGAGAATTAAGAATTTGAAATTGTTTGAATGGTCATCAGGAATAGGATAGTGCCTAGCCGGCCAACACAGTGTTAATTTAGAATTTCCTTTTTGACATATTAGATATTAGTATTTACATTTAATGTGATTCTATTTTATCGACTATGAAAGACGATCGGCTAATTTAACGGACGGACAATTCGTCGCTCGTAGCTCGTCGCTTGTGACTCGCTAAGCGGACGACAGAAGGCGGAGGACAGAAGGCGTAGGACAGAAGGCAGAGGAAGGACGAGAATATAAAATCAAGAATCGAGTATTAAGAATGGAGCATCGAGAAACAAATACCTGAGAAAAAGAAGATGCGAAGCTTAATTCTTTGGAAGATAGTATATGCTAAAGCCGGGATACGAAACTTGTGAAATGCAAAAATTCGTGACTTTTCCCATTTTCTATAAGGAGACTTGGCGATGTTGTCAAAACGTACATACCGGAAATCTCAGATTTCTGTTCTGATGGTTATCATTTTGACCACAACACTCTTGCCCACACTTGCACGCTCCCAAAATACCGGCCTGGAGGCATCGGATTTAACGTCGTCAGGCCGCAAAGAAATTCCAGATACACCTGCCGGTCGTCGTGTTCGACAGTACCTTGATGTGCTCAATTCAGGCGACCGCAAGGCCATGCGAGACTACATAATAGAGAACTACGATTCGTCCTTTCTGCAAAATCCTCCTTTAGATATACATCTCACAATACAGATGGCGGGGGGTTGAGAATCGACCGCCGCGTCCGGTTGTTGCTACGCTCGCTAACGCTCGCTTCGCAACAACCGGTGTGTTCTTATCCTTGGACATATATAGTACTCCTTTCGGGGAACATTATCGTTGACACATCTTATTAGTGTGTGTAAAATGTTAGGATGCAGGTTTTTGGAATGACAGAGAAACTACCGAAAGAAATTTAAAAATGTATGGTTTTTCGAAAAAACATTTCAGGTTGCACAGAACAGCATTGGCTGTTGTGCTTACCGTATATCTGCTTATAACCACATCAATCGATCTCTGCCACAGTGACGACTGCATGTTTGGTATTATGCACCCTAACACCACAGATGCTATATCACATAACGACTCATGCCCGGCCTGCACGTTTTTGGCTGGTTATAATTCGACCGGAGCTCATCACCATGGTTCGACATTAGTCAGCATCGAACGTCTTCTTATTTCACAATTCTTACCACGTTTGATAGTCGTAAATCATGATGAGTGGTCCTATTCAATCACTCCAAGAGCACCGCCATCAATTAGCATTTCTTAAAGTAGGAGCCAGAGCATCGATACCCTGCTTCCACTGCAATCCTAAGTTTTAGAAACGGCAAATTCATCACAGGCTTCCGGACAAAACACTACTCGGAATCAAAGGGCTGTGGGATATTCTGGCTAATTCGTAACATTAATAAGTGGATATAAATATACAGCAGTGAGGGGCCGTAAGACTGAAAATCGGCTCTGTGGCTCAGTGCTTGAAGAGCTAATGCAATTGGTTGTTGGGGAAAAATATGTCTGAAGTTAAAAAGGCGTTTACGCTTATAGAACTCTTAGTGGTGATAAGCATTATCGCGCTGCTTATAGCCATTCTGCTCCCAAGCCTCAATTTGGCCCGGGCGCAGGGGCGGCGTGTGGCATGTGCGGCAAATCTTCGCAATCTGGGTTTGGCGATTGTGAGCTATGTGGATGATAACGACCAATGGCTTCCCCCTGCTGAACCGCGCGACAAATCCGACGAAACTTCCCAGGACAACTGGTACCTAAACAGGGGCTTTCTTGCGAGCATGAATGTTGATCCCCAACGAGATGCCGACGGTAATATCCTCGGACCGCCTGCAGATCGAACTGTTATCACCTGCCCATCACACAGAGACCCAACAATGACACGGGACGAGTCGCCGGTGTTTCCCTCAGAGCAGCGCCCGTACTCGTTAAGCTATATGATGAATGGAACATGGCGCTTGTCCAACAGGGGCGGCATCCTGGGAAAACGCAGACGTATCAGTGAGTTCCAAAGACCCTTCGATACGCTTGCATTGTGTGATGGCAACGGCTATTACTCGGCACGGGCCGTCGTTTTGTACGAAGCCTGCCCGGCAGGTAACTTCGAATATCGGCACAGAGGCAACATAAATTTGCTATTTCTGGACGGCCATACAGGGACCATGATAGAGAAGGACGTACCTATGGGTCGAGACAATCGTTATACTTATTTTTGGAGCGAGAAGAAGTGACGGCCTGCAATCAAAATGAGAATCTGAGGGTCTTCAGAACTAAAAGATCTTGAAGGAGGTTGAAAAGATGAAATCGAAGAATACATATAACAGGATTGGGTTAGTATCGCTGGTGCTTTGCATGCTTAGCGCAGGACTAGCCAACGCCAGTTCGGTTGTCGGTCAGAACTGGGCGGATAGCCTGGCGGCGTGGAGCGGCAACATTCAGAATTATAATGGGACGGTGACTGGTGCTGATGCGCTTGCTTACGTTCTCAGTCCTCCAGATTCAGATGTTGACGGCAATGGATATGCCTGGGATACCGGCGACAATGATTACGTCGCGGGCTGGAAAGGAACAGGAGACGCGTCTTTTACGCTCCACTTCGAAATTGCGTTGCTGAATATTGATGGTGATGACCTTGCGGTGAAAGTGCACGGGGGTCCAAATTGCAGAGCGGATGTGTACGGCAGTGTGGATGGAAGCGGTTTTGAACTAATTGGCAGCATTGCCGGAGCGAAGGGACATATCCCAGGCAAGCCAGGATTCTTCCACGATCCTTGTGCGACCGGGTTGGACCGGTATGTGACACTGGACTTCGGGATACTCGATAACCTGCATTACGTCAGGTTTGACCGGGTTGTATCAGGCCAGGGCTCCGGCATGTTCTTTGATGCGGTCGGCAGTGTGCCTGAACCAGCAATCGTCGATATGACTGGTGCTGCGTACATAAAGGGACAGAACTGGGCCAACAGAGTTGTGAGCTACACTCCAAGAATTCAAAGGTTCGGCAAAACGGGATGCGCCGGTGGTGTCTTTATGGATCCCAATACAACATGGTGGGTCCTGGGACCCAGTGACTGCGACCAAAACGGCGACATGAGTGCATGGAGTACGGATGAATACGGCCAGGAGACAATTGATTACGACTATGTAGCGGGATGGAAGGGAGGGGGGCCTTTGAATAAAGACCAGGAAATAGTCGTATGTTTTGACATCGGACTCGAGAACTATGAAGATTCAAACGATCTGATGATTCGCCTTTACTGCGGTTACAAGGCCAGAGCTTCGATATGGGCAAGTGTTAACGGCAACGACTTTACCAAAATAGGCGAAATAGCCGGTCGAGATGGCGGTGTGCCGGGCACACCTGGAATGCTATATGATGCCTACTTTGACTTTGATGGCCTTTTCGACGAGGAAGTCCACTACATCAAAGTGCATCGCGAAACGGCAGCTCCGGATACCGGGCTGTTCTTTGATTCCTTTGCCTCAGCAGTTGTGGTTGAACCAAATACTTGTGAAGACGTAACTTACTACGGGTGGAATCTGCGGTCCGACCTCCATGGGGATTGCCGCATCGACTTCTTAGACTACGCGAGGTTCACATCAGATTTCACCAAGTGCAATGATCCAAACAATCCAGATTGTGACTTCTCGGCCTTTATAGACCTCGGTTACAGACCTTCGTCTTGTCATGGCATGTGGCAAAGCGGCTTCGGTATTGACTCTGACCTGAATCGAGATTGCTACGTTGACCTCCCTGATCTGGCTGTGTTTGCCGATGAATGGCTCAAGTGCAATAATCCGCAAGATGGCCGGTGTCAGTGCAATTGGTAGCTGCCGGAACCAAAGAGGGTTGGATAAAAGCCTGATGCCTTAACGAAACCGCCTTTTGGCGAAGTATGCGAGGATCTATCGGCCGAGGTTTTTGAGGATTAAGTTTGACGTTCAAGGGAAATCAGATAAAATTGGGCGGATGGATTACAATTGAAGGAACGATACAATGGCCTATATGTATCTGGCAAAACTATCACCACGACAAAAACTGTGGTTTATCGCGAGCGTCGCCGCGGGGCTTCTAATTATCGCCCTCGGCATATTATTCGAACCTGACAGGCCCAGTCAGGCAGGAAGCGAATTCACGATAAGTATGAGCATCCGAGGAATTGCCCCAAAACTGGGTGTCACGGGTAAGGGCCTGGCACGTGAGCTTGCTTTGCCACTGGAGACGCCGAAGAAAAAACCCCTCAATGAATTGGGGATATCTCAGGAACAACTGGACCATGCGGTTGCACATATCCTTTCTCATCGCTTGACAGGACTGAAATATTACCTATTTGCGGCAATCGTGCTGTTTGGTTTGGTGTATCTGACTCGCCTTGGTCGGCCGGATAATGCAAATATCTCCGAGCGCAAACTGTGGTATCCGCGAATCCCATATATTGCATGCCTGCTTGCTGCCGTGGTTGTATGTGGTTTCGTGCTAGGCAAAGCCCCAAATCCAATGGAAGGGACAGTTAAAGTCTTTAAGTCCATGGTGGGGCTATATCCGTCTGTGATCGGCAAATTGCTCGCTTTGGTCTTTTTTGTTGTATTGGCCGTCATCGGGAATAAGCTTATCTGCGGATGGGCTTGCCCGTTCGGAGCGCTGCAGGAATTGGTCTACAGTCTTCCTCTCCTGGGTAAGATGAAACGCTGGAAGGCACCGTTTTGGCTGACGAATACGATAAGGGGCGGATTGTTTTTTGTAATGCTGTTGTTTCTTTTCGGTATTGTCGGCGGCAGGAAGGGGTTTGTGATTTACCATTATCTCAACCCGTTTAATTTGTTCAGTCTGGATTTCGACCATTGGCTGATGCTGGTGACAGTTGTTGTGTTTCTAATTCTGTCGCTTCTGATATATCGGCCGTTTTGTTATCTTATCTGTCCTTTTGGTTTTCTCTCGTGGATTGTCGAACGGGTCAGCTTGACGAGGGTGAAGATCGACCACGAGAAGTGCACGGAATGTGGGCTGTGCATCAAGGCCTGCCCAAGCCAGGCTGCTAAAGACATAGTAGCTGATAAGCTGTTTGCCGCTGATTGCTTTAGTTGCGCTCGATGCCTGAATGTATGCCCCCAGGATGCTATCCGATATGGTTTTGTGTTTTCTAAAACCTCTTGCGCGATACCTCAGAGACGGCGCACTTCAAAAAAATGATCTGCTTTAAGTTCATAGGATGTGTATTACTGAGAGATAATGGAGGTAAAGGTTATGGATAAGCTTTACGATTCCGAGACGGGGGCTTGGGATCGCGTATGCCTCCGGCCTTTCCTATGTGTTGGCAATGGCGGCGGTGCATGAATTCGATACCAAGTGGGGCAGGCACGATCTCGACATCATTTGCTATATCGAGAGGGGCTGGTGTGAACGCAAAGGACAATTTTGTGCCGGTTTTGAGGCTTGATTTTTCCCGAGAATTCCTGTAAATGGAAACGTGGATAGGATTTTTGTGAGGTACAGTTTGTTAATTAAGGACAGAAATGTAATTACAATTGGAGGCGAAAGAAAAAGATGGCCAATTTTGGTAACCGTATTTTTCGAGCTGCCAGACTAGACGTTGCCCTATATGAGGAGGTTGAGGCTGATAAGTCCGCATTGGGTCAGGCTATGGGCGTTGTCATCTTGTCCAGTATAGCGGCTGGAATAGGGAGTACTTCAGCCGGGCTTCTGCGGATGCTTATCGGAGTAGTTGTAGCTCTTGCGGGATGGTATATTTGGGCTTACTTGACTTATTTTATTGGTACAAGATTACTTCCAGAGCCACAAACTAAAGCTGATCATGGAGAATTGTTGCGAACGATTGGTTTTTCAAGCTCTCCTGGGCTGATTCGAGTGCTTGGCATTGTCCCCGTGATGCGAGGTATTGTTTTCCCAATTGCCGCAATTTGGATGCTGGTCGCAATGGTAATTGCGGTTAGACAAGCTCTCGACTATACAGGTACACTCCGCGCAATAGGAGTATGTGCCATCGGTTGGATTGTTCAAGCTGTAATGCTTGGATTATTGTTTTTTGTTTTCGGTGGTTTTGCAAGTTAAAGCGACTACGCTGGCCGTTCCAGGTTTTACCGTGGGAATTGTATATTTTATCGATGCCCGCACAGAGAATCTATGCCCTGACACAACAAGGTGGCACGAACAAATACGGCGAATTTGCCAGACGAAAATGTTTATACGGAAAACCATATAAGCAGTTCTTTGCCACTCCTATGCAACCGTGGTCGTAGGTTCATAGCGGGGGAGGGTTTCGAACCTACGACCTATCAAATCTTTGTGTCGGGGTCTGCGTGGCCGACAATAGATAAGTCTTAGATGTGTAAAGAGTTACAAACGAAACGAAGGCTCGCTCTTTTGACGCTGGCTGTCTTTTTTCGATAATCTGTGGCCCCTGCTGGCTCGGCCTATACCCTTGACACTCGATGACATTTTTGTTTGTGGGAATCGACAAGATGAACCGTGTTCTGGTAATTGGATCTGCTACGATTGACCGGGTTGAACAACCTGGTATCAGTGCTGTTAAGATGGGCGGTGTAGTCACTTATGCTGGTATCACATTTCGGAAACACGGTTTGCATACAACTGTGGTATCCAACATAGCGACACAAGATGTAGGGTTGTTCCGGATAATCCGCCAGCAGGATATTCAGCTTTTCAATGGTGTGACGAAGACCACAACAATGTTTGTAAACCATGTTGATGGAGATGAACGGTGGCAGGAGATGCCCGTTCGTGCTATTAGGAGAGTTTGTGTTTTTTAACCGTGTAAATGGGAAATGTCAGCTTAATTTTATGGAAGCTGGCCAGTATAATGGGAAGAATGAGACCTGAAAAAGAGATCGGAAGAGCACAC
>JAIVYN010000091.1:0-13521 GCA_048635425.1 Candidatus Aegiribacteria sp. | reverse complement strand
GGCTGCGGCTTCGGCTGGCGGTGTCAGCAAAACTCGGACTACCAACCAGTAGGCCTGCGTTTTGCTTCCTTGCCAGCCTTGTCCTCGCTGGAGCCAAAACGAAACCTAATTTCTTTACCAGTCCTTAGTGGATGGCCTATGACAGAAATGAAACGACTCATTTATAAGGATTTTGGCTTTGAGAGGTGTACATTATGATTAGCAAGTCCTGGTTTTGCGGATTGTTGACGGCGGTTGTTTTGGTCTGCGGCTGCGGTGAGGGAGCGAAAAAGGCGAACTTTGAAAGGAATATGATGACATCAGAAACGAAAACTGTGAAGCTGGAAACAAGCATGGGTAATATCGTCATTGAGCTTAATGAGCAGGCTGCGCCTGTCACGGTGAAGAATTTCCTCGGATATATAGAGGAAGGTTTCTATGATGGGACTATATTTCACAGGGTTATACCTGACTTTATGATACAAGGAGGCGGTTTCACGACGGAAATGGAACAAAAAGAAACGCGTGAACCAATCATCAATGAAGCTGCTAATGGCTTGAAAAATGAGCGGGGCACTATCGCGATGGCCCGGCAAAATGATCCTGACAGCGCAACATGCCAGTTTTTCATTAACCATCGAGACAATGCACCTTTGAACTACGTTGAGAACATCAGGCCGGGATACACAGTATTTGGTAAGGTAATTGAGGGAATGGACGTTGTGGATGCAATCGCATCAGTAAACACAACAACGCGGATGGATTATAATGATGTTCCGGTTAACCCTGTCGAAATAAAATCCGCAAGAGTTGTTTCGCAATGAGCTCAATGTGAAACTGCGGATTAGATGTCGTTAGGTTTTCAATTTTAGTTTGCCGACGAGCTGGTGGGCGAGGCGGGTAGGTTCGGGCAGACGATATTTAACTACGCAGGCGAGGGTGATTTTTATCGCATCTTTCAGCAGACATTTATTACCCACAGAGACGAAAACCGGGTTGACATTTGTACGTGTTCTAACTACCGCGCCGATTACCTCGTCGCTCGTTGCTCGTGACTCGTGACTCGTTTGGCGTTTTGTGCTCTTCTTATCTGTTAATAGGCTATATTCGCCCTTTTCAAGCGGAGGTTCCTCAAACTGGCCGATTAGTCTGCTTTTTGCACAGCCGATGGTCGGCTTATCGAAAAATAATCCCAGATGGGCTGCCAGACCGAGTCGTCGAGGATGGGCTATGCCCTGGCCATCAATGATGAATAAATCCGGCTTACTTTTGAGTTTTTCAACCGCGGCGATACAGACCGGAGCTTCGCGAAAAGAGAGCAGGCCGGGTATGTAAGGAAAGGTAACTTTTCGTAGGGCATTCGTTGTTTCTACGGGGACGAAATCCGGCAGCTTTAACACTACAACGGCCGAAATGATTTTTTTGCCGTCCTTGCTAAAGGCGCAATCGATACCAGCAATTAATTTTGGCTGTTCTTTTAGGGGGACAAGTTGCACTTTTGGGGCGAGATTGTTCTGGCAATCTCGCGCCTGTGAATAAGACAAATTCCAGCTATGCAACTTTTTCATTGATTGCTGATAATTAAGCATTATTGATTGTGAATTATCAATAAACATTTTACCTTTTTGCGGCATCTTGGTACAATTATTAGTTTGGGTTATTGCCAGATTTTTAGCAGGAGTACGCTTAGAGTAATAAGAACGTAAGATGGCCAGGGGAACAGAAAAAGCAATCAGGATTACAGGTGCGGCGGAGCACAATCTTAAAAATATCAGTCTGGATATTCCGCGCGATAAGCTGGTGGTAATTACCGGCATAAGCGGCTCAGGGAAAAGCTCACTTGCATTCGATACCATTTATGCCGAAGGACGGAGAAAATACGTCGAGTCGCTTAGTGCCTACGCCCGGCAGTTCCTGGAGCAAATGCAGAAACCGGCGGTGTCCGAGATTACGGGCCTGCCGCCTACTATTGCAATCGAGCAGCGAAGTGCCAGCAGCAATCCCCGCTCAACGGTGGCTACGACTACTGAAATCTATGACTATTTCAGACTACTTTTTGCCCGCGTGGGCCAGCCGCACTGCTGGGTATGCGGCAAAGAGATTACAAGCCAGCATTCATCGCAGATAGTAGATTCAATTCTTTCGGAGGCCGAAGGTACGAAAATCCAGATTTGTGCCCCGCTGGTTCGCGGCAAAAAAGGCGAGCACAAAGATATTTTTGTCGGCATACAGCGTGAAGGCTTCGTTCGTGTGCGCGTTGATGGAGCTGTTTATGATGTGCGGAATGTCCCGGCTTTGAACAAGAATAAAAAGCACCACATTGCAGCGGTCGTTGACAGGCTGATAATCAAGGATTCGATTCGCGTTCGGTTAGCTGATTCCGTAGAGACGGCACTAAAACTTGCTGATGGGATACTTTTGGTGTTAGTTCAGAAGCCCGATGCGAATAAAACAAGCAATGGCAACACGCCGTGGGATGAGGTTATATACAGCGAAAAGTTTGCCTGTCCAAAACATCCGCAGGCCAGCCTTGAGGAGTTATCGCCCCGGCTGTTCAGCTTTAACAGTCCTTATGGGGCCTGTAAAAGCTGTGATGGTTTAGGGACGATTCTGGAGTTTGACCCCGACCTGATTGTGCCGGATAAAAGTATTTCGTTAGAAAACGGCGCAGTCGATGCCTGGCGCAAGGGGGGCAAGAGAATGAATATCTTCTACAACCGGCTGGTTAAAAGGTTCTGCAGGAAGATGGGGATCAGTAAATCGATACCTTTTAGTCGAATACCGAAAGAGTATAGAAGGATTCTGATGTACGGGACGACGGCAGCCGACGAGCAAAAATACGGCGTGTGGTTCGAAGGTGTTATCCCGAATCTTACTCGTCGATGGGAAACGACCACCAGCGAGTATGTTAAAACCAGATTGCACAGCTACCTTTCGGAACAACCCTGTCGAAGCTGTGAGGGTGCCCGGCTTCGGCCTGAGGCCATCGCTGTAACTGTTGGAGGCAGGAGCATTCATCAATTGGCAGCGCTTAGTGTTGAAAAGGCACAGGAGTTTTTCAATAAACTTAAATTATACAAAGAGAAGGCTGTGATTGGGGCTGCGGTGTTAAAGGAAATAAAAGCACGACTTAAATTTATGGTGGATGTCGGACTCGGATACTTGACCTTAGACCGGATGAGCAGCACCCTGGCCGGGGGTGAGGCCCAGCGAATCCGCTTAGCAACACAGGTGGGCAGCGGTCTGGTCGGGGTCTGTTATGTGCTTGATGAGCCGACGATAGGTCTGCACAGGCGTGATAACAACCGATTGTTGGGGATACTAAAGCGCCTTAGCCGATTAGGCAATACAGTTATAGTGGTCGAGCACGATGAAGATATAATCAAAAGTGCGGACCATATTATCGATATCGGCCCGGCCGCCGGTGCGCACGGCGGTGAAGTTGTCGCCCAGGGCAATCTGGATGATATTACCGGCTGCGAAAGTTCACTGACAGGTGATTATCTGAGCGGTAAAAAGAGCATAGCCCTGCCGATAAAGCGGAGAAAATATAACCTGAGAAAATGCCTTGAAGTAAAAGTGGCGGCCCAAAACAATCTCAAAAATATCGACGTCAAATTTCCGCTTGGCGTATTTACGTGCGTAACGGGTGTTTCCGGTTCGGGCAAGAGCACTTTGGTCAGCCAGATTTTGCTGAGGGCTTTGAGGCGCCGGCTCTACCGGTCTCGCGAAAAACCGGGCAGACACAGAACCGTTCTTGGCACTTCGCAGATTGATAAGGTCATAGAGATAAACCAGTCGCCGATAGGCAAGACGCCGCGAAGCAATCCGGCAACATACACGGGCGTGTTTGATGTGATAAGAAAACTGTTTTCAATGACGCGGGAAGCGAAGATTCGCGGTTATAAGCCCGGCCGATTCAGCTTCAACGTTAAAGGCGGACGCTGTGAATACTGCAGGGGACAGGGGACAAAAAAGATTGAGATGCACTTTTTGCCCGATGTCTATGTAACCTGTCAGAGCTGCCGCGGTAAAAGATATAATCCGGAAACGCTGCAGGTTACCTACAAAGGCAAAAACATCGCCGATGTGCTCGATATGAGGATTGACGAGGCGCTTGATTTTTTCGCGAATTTTCCGACGATTGTCCGGATATTGAAAACGTTGGCCGATGTTGGTATGGGCTATATGCAATTAGGCCAGGCCTCTACGACGCTTTCGGGCGGGGAGGCGCAACGGGTAAAACTTTCCGCCGAATTAGGCAAGGCAGCTACGGGACATACTTTGTATTTGCTCGATGAGCCGACCACGGGTCTGCACTTCGCTGATATTCATAACCTCTTAAATGTGCTTCAGCGGCTGTGCGATATGGGCAATACAGTAATAGTAATCGAGCATAATCTTGACGTTATCAAGATGGCAGACTATATAATAGACCTCGGCCCCGAAGGCGGAGACGCCGGCGGTAAAGTCGTGGCCGCAGGGAAACCTGAAGAGATTATCAAAAACAAAAAAAGTTATACAGCTAAGTTCCTTAAAACAAAACTCACAAATTTGGAGAGTAGTTAAATGGTTAATTGGTGAGTTGGATGCTCACCACTGGCTACCGGCCAGTTAGTGAGGTATGAACCGAAAGACAAAAAGAATGTGGGAGTTCCAATTAGGCAGTACTGAAGACCTGAGGCGACTGAGCCCTTCGACAAGCTCAGGACAGGCATGGATATACAATTGTTTATGGGAATTACAGATAAGATTAACTATTCAATGAATTAAAGTTCTACAATTTTAAATATTACAAACAATGAAACACATTACTTACTATTTCCTATCGTGCTTTATGATCATTATGACAGGATGCGAATCGCATCTTTCAACTGAAAAAATCAAAGAAGAAGTTTATGACAAAAATGCCATTACAAACAGGAATAAGCTGAGCGCAGCATCAAAGCGTGCAATAGAAAGAAATTACGAGCAGGGACCCGAGTGGTTTTGCAGTTTTAAAAAGCAGGATTTAAAGGGCGATTTCCAATATGAAGAAGGTGTAATTCGCAGAGACCCAAGTGCGGTTATCCTGGTGGGGGACACCTATTTTGTCTGGTACACCAAAGGTGAAGGAAAAACATACGGATTCGGTACAGGTGACCCTTCTAAAAAGGTTTTCCCGTGGGATTTAACCGAGGTCTGGTACGCCACCTCAAAAGACGGATGGGAATGGAAAGAAGAAGGGCTGGCTGTTGGAAGAGGGCCGGAAGGAACTTATGACGACCGGGCGGTATTTACTCCTGAAGTATTAGCCCACGATGGAAAATATTATCTTGTTTATCAGGTAGTGAAGGCACCTTATGCCAACCGGGTAAAAAACAATGTTGGTATGGCCATTGCCGATTCTCCGGATGGACCCTGGAAAAAATTAGAAGCACCTATTCTTAAACCCGCCGATAATGGCCAATGGTTAGGCGATGAGGATAATCGCTTTAAAGTGAAAAAACAAGGTGATTTTGACAGTCATAAAGTGCACGACCCTACGTTGATGTATTATAGAAACAAATTTTACCTCTACTATAAAGGTGAGCGCATGGGAGAACGTATTACATTTGGAGGACGAGAAATTAAATGGGGTGTGGCTATTGCTGACAAACCGGAAGGTTCCTATGTTAAATCCCAATACAATCCCATTACCAACAGCGGCCATGAAATCTGTATTTGGCCCTACAAGGGCGGCATTGCAGCGATGTTAACAACCGATGGGCCCGAAAAAAACACCATTCAATTTGCTGAAGATGGCATCAACTTTGAAATTAAATCGCACATTAAATTGGGACCACATGCGGTTGGTTTGGTTCGCTCGCTCGATACAGATAAGAGCCCACTTGAAGGTATTCGCTGGGGCCTCTGCCACGAGTATAAAGGTGATTGGCAATACATCAGGCGATTCGAAAGTTACATGCCATATGCCTGGTAACCGAAGTTTCACAATTCCAACAAAGAGAAAAATAGTGTGAAAATCGCACCCTGCAAGGCTTCGTCAGGACACAATTCAAGATGCACACCACAGACTTGAAATCAGGATAATGGTAGTGTAGAATCACCTCGGTGAGATAAGCTTTGCATCTCACGGGGTAAAAATAAGGCAGGAGACGCAGAACAAAGGAAAAACAGATGTGGGAATTTCAATTGGGCAGCATTGAAGATTTAGAGCGATTGGGCAAGCGGCTTGGTGTGCAGATTGAGGCCTCTGAGGACGTTTCGATTTTGGCTGAGCCTGTTGAGCTAAGAGGGCTTTCAATACCGAATTCGTTAGCGGTGCATCCTATGGAGGGCTGCGACGGCGATTTGCAGGGTCGGCCGAGCAAACTCACGCTGAGACGATATGAAAGATTTGCAGCGGGCGGGGCAGGTCTGCTCTGGATCGAGGCGACAGCGGTTGTGCCCGAAGGCAGGGCCAATCCGAGGCAATTGTGGCTAAACGAGAAAAGCAAAGACAGCTTTGCGGCAATGGTTAAAATCATACGGCAAGACGCAACGGAAGCCATCGGGCCGATGCATAAGCCCGTACTCGTGCTGCAGTTGACTCATTCGGGCAGATATAGTAAGCCAAAGGGCGTTGCATATCCGTTGATTGCCCAACGTGACCCATATAGAGATGCTCTGGCTCCCCAGCAGAAACCCGATGCAAACAGGAAAAGCAAGATACCCGACAACTGGCCCCTTGTGACGGATGAGTACCTCGATAAACTTCAGGATGCTTATATCAGGGCCGCACGTATAGCGTTTGAGGTCGGGTTTGATGCGGTCGATATAAAATCCTGTCACGGGTACCTGATAAATGAGCTTTTTGCCTGCCATAACAGAGATGGTAAATACGGCGGCTCGTTCGAGAACCGAACAAGATTTGTTCTTGAGGTTATTGATAAGATTCATAGAGAACTTGGAAAAGACACACCAGTCGTAACCCGCCTTGGTGTTTATGACGCCATACCTTATCCTTACGGCTGGGGGGTTGACAAGGACGATTACCGCAAGCCGGACTTGACGGAGCCGAAGAAGCTGATTGGGCTTCTGCGGCAGCGTGGTGTTAATCTGATTAACATCACGGTGGCAAATCCGTATTACAATCCGCACGTGGGCCGGCCTTTCAATGAGGCGATAGTCGGCGGCTATGAAGAGCCGGAACATCCGCTCGTCGGCGTAAGCAGGCTCGTCAATCTGACCGGCGAAATTCAAAAGGAATTTCCCGGCATCGCGATTGTCGGTACCGGCTATAGCTGGCTGCGGACATTGTTTGCAAACGTGGCGGCGGCAAGCAAAGCAAACGGCATGGCTACCCTGGTCGGCGCAGGAAGGATGGCGTTTGCATATCCGGATTTCGCTAAAGATATCATCACGAAAGGTCGGATGTATCCGGAAAAAGTTTGCGTGAGTTGCAGCGCGTGCACGCAGATAATGCGGGACGCCGGAACGACAGGCTGTGTGGTGCGGGACAATGAAGTATATGGGCCAATATTCGAGCACGGAAGGATGAGCGACAGGGACAATCTACTCCGGCTGGCGTCGGCGTGCAGAAAGTGTCAGGAGCCGACGTGCCAGTTAGGCTGTCCGGCCGGTGTTGATATTCCGAAATTCATCAGGTTGTTCCTTGACGGCAATGAAAAGGACGCATACGAAGTGCTAAGAGAGAACAATATATTTCCTGAGATTTGCGCCTGGCTTTGCCCGGTCGAGCAGCAATGTGAAGGCAGCTGTCTGCAGGCCTTTATCGGCGACGCCCCCCTTCCGATTGCCGGCATACAAAGATATCTGGCTGAGCAGGCCAATAAGAACGGCTGGTCAAAACTGCGAATACCCAAAAAGGCAAGCGGAAAGAACATCGCTATAATCGGCGCAGGGCCGGCGGGTCTGGCCTGTGCAGCGAAATTGCTTGAAGCAGGACACACCGTGACAATATTCGATAAGAGCAGTGAGTTCGGCGGGATGATAGAATCAGTAATCCCATCGGACAGACAGGGTGATTCACTAAAGAGCGAGATTGCAGCTATATTCGCTGATGTGCCTAAAGACAGGATGATTTTACGCCTCGGGAAAGAATTAAACACAGGTTTCAATCTTGATACGATTATGAAGCAAGGTTTTGAAGCCGTCTTTATCGGTATGGGCCTTGCGAAATCGGTCAGCCTAAGCGATAAGGACATCGAAGGCTTATGGAATGCGATGGAGTTTCTTTCCGCCGCCAAGAGACCAAGTAGGCTGGAGATAGCGGGCAAGCGAGTGGCGGCTACAGGTGGGGGTAATACAGCGATGGATGTAGCGGTTACGGCCAAGCGGCTCGGCGCCAAAGACGTTTATGTTATATATCGCCGTTCTTTCAAAGAGATGCCGGCCTGGAGTTCTGAACGGGACCGTGCGATAAAGGAAGGTGTGCATTTTTTGATACTGACTCAGCCGCTCGGATTCAATTGTAGTCACGGCAAATTGAAGTCAATTAAGGTTTGCCCGACCCGATTAGGCGAGCCTGACCAAAGCGGGCGACGCAGGCCTGAACCTATAGAGTTAAGCTCTTATGAGCTTGAAATGGATGTTGTGGTGGAGGCCATAGGCCAGAGTTCGCCGGAGGAAATCAGCGAAATTCTTCCGGGTGTGGAATTAACGAACGGCCTGATTCGCACAAAAGAAGGTTCGCTGGCGACATCCAGGCCTGGAGTCTTTGCCGGCGGTGACCTTGTAAGAGGGGCATTGACGGTGGTCGCAGCCGTTGCAGATGGAATGAAGGCGGCCAAAGAAATAAACGAATTTCTAAGGAAAAAGGATTAAGTAGGGGCGGTTCGTGAACCACCCCTTCTGCTACGAAGAAAGATGGATTCCTGCTTGCGCAGGAATGACAGAAGTGATTTTAATAGATTTCTTAAGAAAGGATTTTGAAAATGGCAGAACGACCCGCAGCAATTGTTACAGGGGCAAGTCGTGGTATCGGAAAAGGTATTGCAAAGGAACTGGCGTCATTGGGTTATGATTTAGTAGTCAACCACTTTGATTTTACGACTGGGGGCGAGCCGGATGAATCGCGCGCGGTGCAGACGCAAAAAGAAATCAAGAAGCTTGGGGCAGATTGCGAGATTCTACGAGGTGATGTCAGCAGTGCCGAGGACCGGAGCAGTCTGATTGCTCTGGCCAAGAGCAAATTCGGCAGATGCGATATGTTAGTGAATAATGCCGGTGTCGCGCCTTTGAAACGAATGGACATTCTTGAGGTGAGCGAGGAGAGCTTCGATAGAGTAATGGGAATAAATCTAAAGGGGCCTTACTTTTTGACTCAACTGGTGGCTAACTGGATGGTCGAACAGAAAAAAACTCATCCTGAGCGGGCGTTTCGGATTGTAAATACAGGCTCAATCTCGGCATACACCAGCTCACCGGCACGAGGGGAATACTGCGTGAGCAAAGCGGGGATTTCAATGATGACCATGCTGTATGCGGACAGATTGGCTGAATACGGTATCGGAGTATTTGAGATAAGGCCCGGGATTATAGAAACGGATATGACCAGCGTTGTGAAAGATAAATACGACAAGCTGATAGCTGAGGGCCTGACTCCGATAAAGCGGTGGGGTCAGCCGGAAGATATCGCAAAAGCGGTTGGGGCAATTGCGGAAGGCAGGCTTGATTTTTCAACCGGCCAGGTGATTAACGTCGATGGGGGCTTTCATTTAAGAAGACTGTAGGGAATGAGTAATAATGGATATTAAAAGCACAATCACGACACTGTTACAAGACGGCTTTATTCTCGTCTTTAACCAGGACAAGCTCGATATTGTCAAGACAGCCGAGGCCCTTATGAAGGCGGGGGTCAATAATATGGAAGTAACCTGCCGGATAAATAAGCCTCTGGAGAAACTGGCACGGCTGCACAAAGAGCTGGGCGATTTTGCAGCAGGCTCGGCAAGTTTAATCGACTCACCCGCGATGCTCGATGTTCATAATAAGACCCATCCTCAAGACCCGCTGCCCTCGCTGCAGGATGTTGTTGATGCAGGTGCGTGCTATCTTGTCTCAGCGGTCAACTTCCGCAACGAAAGCTTCGAGAAGTTCGCCGGCAAGATACCGATGATACCGGGGTGCGGCAGTGTGACTGAGGTGGTCAGTCAATTTTCCAAAGGTGCGAATCTCTGTAAAATATTCCCGGCCAAACAGCTCGGCGGGCCCGGCTTTGTTAAGGCAATCGACCCGGCTATTCATAAGACCATCAGCCTGGTGCCAACAGGTGGAACAAATCCGGGAAACATTCCCGACTATATTGATGTGGGAGTTCTGGTACTTGGCGGCTCGTTCAGTATGATTGACCCGGCAACGCCGGGTTTGATGAGACCGGCCGTTGGCCGGGCCACAATGAAAAAAATTATCGACGAGCAGGACTACAATCTTTTGGCTGAGGAACTGACCAGGATTAAACAATTGATCGACAAATTGCGAACAGAAAAATATCCGGATATCAACTTCGCAACAGCTTCTATCGAACAAATAAGCCGGACTACAGGCAGAAATTTCAATCTAAACTCGTGAAGCGAAATATGCAGCACCAAAAACCACTGAACATATGGGCCAGACCCACAGTACGTGAGCGTTCTTTTGGTGCTGCACAAAACGCCACTCATATTACCTTTTGGCGGCAAATATTATCCGTGACTCTTGTCATCTTTTCGCCGGCAGGGATGCCGTTGTGTGCGAACACCGGGGCTTCTTCTTCGTCACTAACAATCAACGCCAAGGACACCGGCTATCGCGGTATCTGGTATATGAATCAGCCGTCCGGCGACGAATACGTCTATAAGTACAGCGGAGGACTTGGGACGTACTGCGCCAAGCATAAACCGTTTGCCGTCTATTGTGAGAAGGTCAAGAAGACTTTTTTCTGTTACGGCGGGACAACCACAAACAGTAACCGAAAGCTGCTGCATATAGTCTCTTACTATGACCACACGACAGGGAAGGTGCCGCGGCCTACCATACTTCTTGATAAAAAGACCAGCGATGCCCACGATAATCCGGTTATATCCGTAGATGACAAGGGGTATATCTGGATATTCTCAACTTCACACGGCACGGCGAGGCCTTCTTATATACACAGAAGCAGCAAGCCATACGATGTAAATGAGTTTGAACTGATTAATGCAACGAAAATCACCTGCACCGGCGTAAACGCAGGTGCGAGCGAAGACGGTAAAGAAGTTCTAATGACCAATTTCTCATATATGCAGCCCTGGCATATCAAAGGAAAAGGATTCATTTGTTTCTTCACTCGTTACAATTATCCCGTTGACCGTACTATTTGCTTTATGACCAGCGCGGACGGCATCAAATGGTCGAAGTGGAACCGAATTGCTGCGATCGATAAAGGGCATTATCAAATCAGCACTGCGGGCAAAAATAAGGCGGGGACTGCGTTTAATTTTCACCCTGCGGGAAAAGGCCTGAATTGGCGGACGAATTTGTACTATATCGAAACCGCCGATTTCGGCAAAACGTGGCAAACGGTTGACGGGCAAAAATTGACGCTGCCGCTGACAGACGTTGAGAATCCCGCCCTTGTCTATGATTACCAATCGCAGGGTTTGAACGTTTATCTGAAGGATATTCGGTTGGATAAAAAAGAAAAACCAATCATTCTGTTTTTGACAAGTAAGGGGTACGAATCCGGCCCGACAAATGATCCGCGCACCTGGACCACAGCTCGCTGGACGGGTCGAGAATGGGAGATAAGAGCAGCTTTTGTATCAGATAACAATTATGATATGGGCTCGCTCTATATCGAGGACGATGGGACGTGGCGAATAATCGGGCCTACCGAGACCGGGCCGCAGCCGTATAATCCGGGCGGTGAAATGGCTATGTGGACAAGCAAAGACTTTGGAAAAACCTGGAAAAAAGTCAAACAACTTACGAAAGATAGTCCGCACAATCACACATACGCACGGTGTCCAGTAAACGCTCATCCCGATTTCTATGCCATCTGGGCTGACGGCCATGGCAGAAAACCTTCGCAGTCATCTCTTTACTTTTGTGACAAACAAGGAAATGTACGGGGGCTGCCGCGCGAAATGACCGAAAACCTTGTGAAACCGGAATTATTTGAGTATAAGTCGAGCAAGTAATTTGACCCCTGCCAGCGTCAAGCAGGGGCACTATTTGTCCGATGCCTGCACCTGTGGTTGCGCAGGCACAGGTGGGAAAAAGAAAATTATGGAAACAAAACAAATAGCTAATCAGACCGTCACCTTTCATCGTTACAACACGGTAATTGTAGGAGCAGGGGCGGCGGGAATGAACTGTGCAGTGCACCTGTGTGAATTTTTGGAGAAGAAAGGCGTTGCCAATCCTAAGGAAAGAATAGCCGTAGTAACCGCAGGACTGGGTCTGGGGGCCTCACGGATGAGCGGCTCCGACAAGCAGACCTATTATAAAATAGGCACCAGTCCGGATGTTGCCGATAGCGCAGAAGAGTTTGCCAAGAGTCTGACAGCGGCCGGGTGCTGCCACGGCGATTCGGCACTTATCGAGGCAATCGGCTCGCTTCGTGAATTCTATCACTTAGTCCAGGCGGGAGTCCCATTTCCAACGGATTCTACGGGCACTTTCATCGGCTACAAGACAGACCATGACCCGTACGAACGGGCCACCTCAGCCGGGCCTAAAACGAGCAGGTTTATGAGCCAGTGTTTGCAGAAACAACTCGAACGGTACGGCGTAAAGATTTACGATTCGCAGGAGGTCGCACACTTACTAACAGTCGGCATCGGTGAATCGAAGCGAATCATAGGTGTTGTAACGGTGGATAACAAAAACGCTGATGAATCAAATCGTGCCATAAACGTCTTCTTTGGGGTAAATATAGTACTTGCTGCCGGCGGGCCTGGCGAGCTATTCAAAACTACCGTCTATCCGAAAGGCCAGCTCGGAATCCACGGGCTTGCGTTCAAGGCGGGCCTGACCGGAGCAAACCTGACCGAATCACAGTTCGGCCTGGCAAGTATCAAATTCCGCTGGAACGTTTCCGGCACATACATGCAGGCGGTTCCGCGAATTTTCAGCACCGACGCCGATGGCAAAGACGAGAAAGAATTTCTGACGGACTTTTTTCCGACAATGAGCAAGATGGCAACGAATATTTTTCTAAAAGGGTACCAGTGGCCCTTCGACCCGCAGCGCATCAAGAACCTGCAATCATCATTGGTTGACATCCTGGTATTCAACGAAACACAAAAAGGCAGGCGGGTTTATATGGACTTTCTGCACAATCCCATAGGTAGTGATTCAATGGATGAGTTCAGCATTGATGACCTTGGGCCGGAAGCTAAAGAGTATCTGCAAAAGGCCGGTGCACTGCAGAAAACGCCTATCGAACGATTAGCACATATGAACACCCCCGCCATCGAGATATATAAAGAGAACGGCATTGATTTATATTCGGAGCCGCTTGAAATTGCGGTCTGTGCTCAGCATAACAACGGCGGTTTTGCTGTTTATAAGTGTTGGCAGTCCAATATACCCCAG
>JAIVYN010000090.1:0-13563 GCA_048635425.1 Candidatus Aegiribacteria sp. | reverse complement strand
AAGTGCCTAAAGTGACAGCTTTGCTGTCATTCTGAACGCAGCGCAGCGAAGTGAAGAATCTCTTTTTCGTTGGCCAGATCCTTCGGCTTCGCCTCAGGATGACACTTACGTGTCACTTTAGGCACTTCAAAGGGAAAGAATTATGACTACACAGGAAACTATTGAATTATTTGACAAATATGTTATCGCTAATTATGGCCGGCTGCCGCGGGTCATCGTCAAAGGCGAAGGCTGTTACCTGTATGACGCCGACGGCAATAAGATACTGGACATGTTCCCCGGCTGGGCCGTCAGCGCGATAGGGCATTGTCATCCGAAGGTCGTCGAGGCGTTACGCAGACAGGCAGGCGAGCTTCTGCACATCGATAATACTTTTTACTCCGAGCCGCAGGGCAAATTAGCTCAGTTGTTAAGCGAGCGGGCCTTCGGCGGCAAGTGCTTCTTCTGCAACAGCGGAGCCGAGGCCAACGAAGCGGCGCTGAAACTGGCACGTCTGAACACATCGCCGGAAAAATATAAATTCATCACAGCCGAGGGCAGCTTCCACGGGCGAACTCTTGCGACCCTGACGGCAACCGCTCAGCCGAAGCACCATGAAGGTTTGCTGCCGCTGCTGCCGGGCTTCACTTATGTCCCGTTCAACGATATTACCGCGCTCGAGTCGGCTTTCAGCGATGAAGTGGCGGCCGTTATGGTCGAGCCCATTCAGGGCGAAGGTGGAATTAATCTCGTCACTGCCGAGTATCTACAGGCGATTCGCCGACTCTGCGATGAAAAAGGGGCGGTTATGATTTTAGACGAGGTCCAAACCGGAATGGGCAGAACCGGAAAATGGTTCGGATACCAGCATTTCGATGTAGTGCCGGATATTATAACAATGGCAAAAGCCCTCGGCGGGGGCGTTGCCATAGGGGCTATGATGGCTAAGGAAGAAGTGGCTGCCTCGTTAGTGCCCGGCAAGCATGCTTCAACATTCGGAGGTAACTGCCTGGCCTGTGCCGCAGGCGTGGCGGTCATTGAGGCAATAGAAGAAGACAACCTTCTGGAAAACGCCATTGAGCTTGGGCAATATCTCAAGGATAAGCTCGAAGAGCTGAAGCAAAAACATTCTATTATCGACAGTGTCCGCGGCGTCGGCATGATGATCGGCATTCAATTAACCAGCCCCGGCAATGAAATAGTCGATAAATGCCTGGAGAACGGCTTGCGCATAAACTGCACCCAGGGCACGGTTCTGCGGTTTATGCCGCCGATGATTGCAAATAAAAGCCAGATAGACCAGGCCCTTGAGATTCTTGATACTGTTCTAACCGAACCTTAGTTTTGAGTGAGAATGAATGATGAAACATTTTCTTTCCATAATCGATTGTCCGAAGGACCTGTTAAAAGAGTTGCTGCGGATAAGCAACCGGCTAAAAAGTTTATACAGTGTCGGTGGTAACGACTTTTGTCTTCAGGGAAAAACTTTAGCGATGCTTTTCGAGAAGCCGAGCCTGCGAACAAGAATCAGCTTCCAGGTCGCTATGGCGGACCTCGGCGGCAGTGCAATCTACGTCAAGCCCGAAGACATCGGCGGTATCGGCAAGCGCGAGCCAATCAAAGATATAGCAAGGGTCCTGAGCCGGTATGTTAACGGTATAATGGCACGAACCTTCGAGCATAAAACCATCACCGAGCTGGCCGAATATGCAACGGTGCCGGTAATAAACGCCCTGACGGACTTCTCACATCCCTGCCAGGCGATGGCTGACGTGATGACAATCGGCGAGAATCGCGAAGACATAGAAGGCACGAAAATCGCTTTCATTGGCGATGGCAATAATGTGGCTCGGTCCCTGGCCTTTGCCTCTGCAAAGTTTGGTATGAAGATGGTCATTGCCTCGCCTGCCGGCTACGAGCTCGATGCCGAAACAATTGAAAAGGCAAATCAAATATCGGCCGACAGCATCCGGCAAACGAACGACCCGGGCGCCGCTGTTCTCGATGCCGATATTATTTATACCGACACCTGGGTCAGTATGGGCCAGGAAGATGAAAAGCAAAAACGGCAGGCCGATTTTGCAGGTTTTCAGGTCAACGCCGAATTAGTCAAATCCGCACCGGCCAACGTCAAGATTATGCACTGCCTGCCGGCTTATCGCGGACTTGAAATCACCGACGAAGTCGTTGAATCGCCCAATTCGATTATGTTCGACCAGGCCGAAAACCGCCTCCACTTCCAGCGGGCCTTATTAAAAAAACTTTTGAGCTAAGCGAACAATGACACATCATAAAATAATTATTGGCGATTCCAGATGTATGATGGAGGTGCCCGATGAATCTGTTCATTTGATTATTACCTCCCCACCATACTGGCAACTAAAGGATTATGGAAATGGTAGCCAAATAGGTTTTGATGATAGCTATGAAGATTATATCAACAATTTGAATGCTGTCTGGAAAGAGTGCCACAGAGTCTTAAACAAGGGTTGCCGTTTGTGCGTGAATATCGGCGACCAGTTTGCTCGCTCTGTTTACTACGGAAGATACAAGGTCATTCCTATAAGAACTGAAATAATAAAGTTTTGTGAAACTATAGGTTCTGATTATATGGGGGCAATTATCTGGCAGAAGGTTACAACCTGTAATACTACGGGTGGTGCGACGATAATGGGTTCATTTCCTTTTCCGAGAAATGGAATTCTCAAAATTGATTATGAATTTATCCTGATTTTCAAAAAGCACGGTATCGCACCAAGAGTAAGCAAAGAGATAAAAGAAAAATCAAAGATGACAATAAAGGAATGGAACCAGTTTTTTACAGGCCACTGGAATATCCCTGGGGAAAAACAAGACAAGCACCTGGCGATGTTCCCTGAAGAAGTGCCCAGCCGTCTGATCAAAATGTTTAGTTTTGTAAATGATACGGTTCTTGACCCATTTCTAGGTAGCGGTACAACCTCTTTGGCAGCTAAAAAACTCGAGAGAAATTCCATCGGATATGAAATAAACCCTGAATTCCTGCCGTTAATAAAAGGAAAGTTGGATTTAGAACAAAAGATGATTTTTCAAGAGAGTAATTTTGAGATAATTAGGCAGAACAGAGCAGATATAGACTATAAAGAAATAGCCAAACAATTACCTTACATTTTCAAAGATCCCGTCGAATTCGACAAGAAAATCGACCCTAGAAAACTACAGTTTGGCTCAAAAATCAATAATCACAATTCAAGGAGAGAAAAATATTACCCCGTAAAAGATGTAATTTCTCCGGAGCAACTGGTTATTGGAGATGGGCTGAAAGTAAAACTGTTAGGTATAAGAAAAAAACCCGAAATGAGTAGCCAGGCAATTCAGTTTTTAAGGGATAAGACACGCGGACAAAAGGTTTTTATGAAGTTCGACACAATAAAACATGACCGTGATAACAATTTACTTTGCTATTTATATCTGCAGAACAAAACCTTTCTAAACGCTCACCTGATAAAAAGAGGTTTGGTGGATGTCGATACTTCTCTGGATTATAAATTCAAGGAAAAGTTTTTGACGACGGCAGGAAAAAACTGATGGCAAAAGAATGGATATTGAACAGCGCTATGAATCGTTTTCAATTGAATTTTAAACGAAACGTAGGGGCTGTCTCCGCAGAAATTAGAAAATGTGCCCCGAGGACCTTAGAGAATTGGGAGAAATACTATTTCTCTAATGTCAGGCCTAAAGAACACATCGAGGATCTGGGAAGAAAACTGTACGTTAAGATAACAGAAGTGATTTCTGCAGAAGTCGGAGAGATTACAGAAAAGGATTGCATCGAATATATGTACAATATGGTCATAAGTAGAACATTTGATGGATACATGACCGAGATAAAGACCGTATATGGTCAATTGCAGAAAATTTTAGATGTGAAGGTAGAGCCGGCACCAGACGAATGGGATCGGTTATATAACGTCGACTTTTTTATCAAAATCAAAAATAAATACATTGGGCTCCAAATCAAACCTGCCGGTGGTGTTTCACACATTCCTCAAATATTTAAAGAACAAACAATACAAGCGGCTACGCATAAAGTTTTTACGGAAAAATATGGAGGAAAAGTATTTTACGTAATTTCAATTAAGGAAGGTGACAAAAAGAAAATACATAACACCGAAGTTATTGGAGAGATTCAAGAAGAAATTAGAAGATTGCAGGATTAAAGAATTAACAGCAGACTCAGGATTTTGGAAAAATTTCTAAAAAAGATAAAAACATTCTCGTCGCCACGACCAATCCCGGTAAAATTACCGAATTAACTGCTATGCTTGACGCCGATGTTCAATGGCTCGGGCTGTCGGATTTCCCGGATATTACAGAGATTGAAGAAGACGGTTCAACTTTTGCTGAAAATGCACGCAAAAAAGCGCTCGGCTATGCTCAAGCCACCGGCCTTTGGACCATCGCCGACGACTCAGGGTTAGTGGTTGATGCACTCGGCGGTGAGCCGGGCGTGAAATCCGCGAGATTTTCCGGGGAGAAATCAAAAAACGATGATGGGACTCTAATCGACCATCGGAACATTGCCAAAGTTCTGGAACTTCTTGAAGATGTACCTGAAGAGAAAAGAACGGCGAGATTTTTTTGCTGTCTGTGTCTGGCAAGCCCTGAAAAAATCTTAATTGAAACCGAAGGGACAGTGGAAGGTCTTATAACCAACAGAGAAATCGGAAAAAATGGTTTTGGTTACGACCCGATTTTTTTTGTGCCGCACTTGAACAAAACCGTAGCTCAATTAACCGCCGAAGAAAAAAACGCAATCTCGCACCGCGGCAATGCAATAAGAAAATTTAAACCCCTGCTCGAAGAAATACTTTGTGGCTGAAGGATAAGTTAATTGGTTATTTGGTGAGTGGTTAATTGATGAATAGTCAACTCACTACTCACCACTCACTACTCACCAGTTTAGTGAGTGAAACGCCGGGATAAATTTCGATATTCAACGGGAATCGAGTGTCAGGTATCGAGAATCAAGAAAGAGGACATATTATGAGCAGCATAAATCGCAGAAGTTTCCTAAAAGATTCTGTTATGGCGGCTACGTCACTGGCTTTGGGACAGGGATGTAATCAGTCCAGCCAGGAAAAAAACCGCGTTATCAATAGTACCAGCCGACCCAATGTGGTGGTTATAATGACGGATGACCAGCGATGGGACTGCATGAGCTGCGAAGGGCATCCGTTTCTGAAAACGCCGAACATGGACCGCATCGCCGAAGAAGGTGCACGGTTTGCCAACATGTTCGTTACCACATCACTCTGCTCACCGAGCCGGGCGTCGTTTTTGTCGGGACTTTATGCTCATACCCACAAGGTAACAAACAACTTTACTGATTATCCCGCCGACCTGCCGAGCTATCCGCTCAGTTTACAACAAAGCGGCTACGAAACGGCCTACATAGGCAAATGGCACATGGGCGAACAAAGTGACGAGCGTCGCCCTGGTTTCGACTATTGGATTGCTCACAAAGGACAGGGCAAATACTACGACACAACCTTTAACGTTAACGGAACGCGAACGGTCAAAAAGGGTTACTACACCCATCGGGTAACTGATATGGCGGTCGATTGGCTCAAGCAGGACCACAACAGGCCGTACCTGTTGATTATAGGCCATAAGGCGCCACACACGCCATTTACGCCGGAAAAGAAATACGAGAACATCTACGATGATGTGGAAATTAGCTATCCCCGGACGGCATTTAACCTTGAAAGCAAGCCAAAATGGGTCAAGGAGCGACTAAACACCTGGCACGGCATATACGGCCCGATATTCGGATTTCGTAAAGACTTCCCCGACACCAGCCCCGAAAGTGTGCTGAAATTCGCTGAGTTTGTCCGGGCCTATACAGCTACGATTAAGTCGGTCGACGACAGCGTCGGCAGGATTTACCAGACACTCAAAGAGCTTGGCCGGTTGGATAATACCGTGCTCGTTTTCACCAGCGACAACGGCTTCTTTTTGGGCGAGCATGGGATGACCGACAAGCGAACAATGCACGAACCGAGTATCCGCGTACCGCTGTTAGTCAGATACCCCAGGCTTATTCGCCCGGGTACAGTCATCAGCAAGATGGTCATGAACGTTGACCTGGCACCCAGCATTCTCGATATCTGCGGGGCCGAACCACTGAAAAACATCCACGGCAAGTCGTGGAAGAAGCTTCTTGCAGGCCGAACGAGCGGCTGGCGCAAGTCGTTGTATTACTCGTATAACTATGAAAAGCAATTTCCATACACACCCAACGTTCGCGGGGTAAGAACGGATGAGTGGAAATATGTCCACTATCCTAACGGCGATAACAAACCGGACCGATACAAAGCAGAACTTTACAATCTGAAGAACGATCCTCTCGAAACCAAAAATTTGATAGACGACCCAAAATATGCCCCTAAAGTCACTGAGCTAAAGGCCGAGCTTCTCCGACTGATGGCCCAGACAGGGGCATTGCCGGACAAAATGCCGCTATATTTAGGGATAAAAACGGAACTGCCGGACGAAAAAATTAGGTAAACCACAAAGAGAATAGCTGTATTTAACGCTCTGGCCTGTGTTTTCAATGATTTGATTTGTTTTCTCTTGACATTTCTACAATCAATCTATATTTGTCCTTTTTTAAATATTGTTGTGAAAATCACCGATAACTGATTCGTGTTTAGTGAACCACAAAGTGAAATGTGAAGTATACTTGATTTAAGTAAAGCAAAGTCTTTTCACGAGATATGAGTTCTCTTTATGGCAAAAACGAGTTTATCTAAAAAATCTTTGGTAATTGTCGAATCGCCTGCTAAAGCCAAGACCATAAACAGGTACCTTGGCCCGGACTTCGAGGTAAAGGCCTCAATGGGACACGTGCGGGACCTGCCCTCAAAGGGTCTCAACGTCGATATAGAAAATGATTTCGAGCCGACTTATGAGGTAATGCCCGGCAAGAAACGCACCGTAATATCCTTAAAGGCAGCAGCAAAAAAATGTGATAAGCTGTTTCTGGCCACCGACCTTGACCGTGAGGGCGAAGCAATCGCCTGGCACCTTGCGCAAATCCTCGGCGTACCCGAAGAAAAAACCTACCGCGTTATCTTTAATGCCATAACTCAATCGACTATACAGCGTGCCTTTGCCGATCCCGGCAAGCTCAATATGGACAAGGTTATGGCCCAGCAGACCCGGCGAATCCTCGACAGGATTGTCGGCTATCAGATAAGCCCGCTGCTTTGGAAAAAAGTTACACGCGGTTTGTCGGCCGGCCGCGTCCAGTCCGTCGCCGTCAAAATGGTCGTCGAGAAAGAAAGAGAAATTCGCCAGTTCGAGCCTGTCGAGTACTGGCTTATACCGGCGGTGTTCACTACCGACCTGCAAAGCAGCTACAGCCGGGAATGGCTTGATTTTGTTACGCCAAAAACTGAAGACGACAACCCTCCAACAATCGCCAAGCAGAATAAATGGCTTACAGAGCACAATGCCTTTAAGGCAGAGTTGTACAAGGTTAATGATGAGAAGTTCGAGGCCTCGAAGACCGAAGAAGCCGGGCGGATATTTGAAGCCCTGAAGGATGCGGAGTTTAAGATAGCGGACATAGAAAAGAAGGAATCCGTTTCGCGCCCTTCGGCCCCTTTTATAACCTCGACCTTACAGCAGGCAGCGGCAAATCGGTTAGGTTTTACCGCGAAAAAAACTATGGCCATGGCCCAGCAGTTATATGAGGGCATTGACTTAGGCTCGATGGGTTTTCTGGGCCTTATTACATATATGAGAACCGACAGCACGCATCTGTCGGATGAAGCTATCAAAGAAGTACGAAATTATATCAGTATGCACCTCGGCCCGGATTACCTTCCTGCAAAACCGAAGGTTTATGCCTCTAAAAAGGCCGCCCAGCAGGCCCATGAAGCCATCCGCCCGACAGACGTTGACTTTACACCCTCCGATATAAAGCCGTTCCTTACTGACCAGCAGTTCAAACTCTATGATCTTGTCTGGCGTCGTTTTGTCGCCTGCCAGATGGAACCGGCCAAATGGAATGTAACAAATCTGAATATCACAGCACAGACCTCACTGGGCCAATGCTGCTATAAAAGCGCTGGAAGAGTGCTGGTCTTTGACGGCTTTACAAAAATCTGGCTGACAGCGTCAAACGAACAGCAGTTGCCCGCAACGGAAGTCGGCCAAAAATTAGAGGCAGTTGATATCAAGGCCGAGCAGCATTTCACAAAACCACCGTCTCGATATACCGAGGCCGGACTGATAAAGACACTCGAAAAAGAAGGTGTCGGCAGACCAAGCACATACGTCACGATAATAAGCACCATACAAGACCGAGGCTACGTCGAAAAACAGGACAAAAGATTCTTTGCCACTGATATCGGTGAGGTCGTTACGGATAAACTCAACGAGTACTTCCCGAAAATAATGGATATTGCCTTTACCCGATATATGGAGGAGCAGTTCGATAAGATTGAAGAGCAGCATCTGGACTGGCTCGTTGTTTTGAATGACTTCTACGGCCCGTTTAAGCAGAGCCTTGAGACGGCGCAGGCAGAGATGAAACACGCCAAAGCCGAAATGACCCCCAGCGAATATAAATGCCCGAAGTGCGGCCAGCAGCTTGCTTACAGATTCGGCAAAAACGGTAAGTTCCTGAGCTGTTCGACGTATCCGGAATGCAAATTTGCCTGTCCCTGCGACAAGGAAGGCACGATGCTCGAAGAAAAGGTAAGCGAGCATAAATGCCCTCTCTGCGGTAAGCCGATGGTGCATAAAAACGGTCGGTTCGGCCCGTTCCTTGGATGCAGCGGCTATCCGGACTGTAAAACAACCCTCACACTGGACAAGCAAGGCAACGTCCTGCCGCCAAAGCCGCCGCCGGAACCTACTGGAATAAAGTGCTACAAGTGCAAAGACGGTGAGCTGGTAATCAGACAGAGCAAGAAAGGACCCTTCTTAGGATGCGGCAGGTTCCCAAAGTGCAGAACCATAATCAGCATCAAGGAGCTGGACCATCTAAAGCAACTGCAGTCAGACGGACAATGGCCCCCTGAAACCTGGGAAGAAGCCGACGAAATCCTCGGAAGAAAAAAAGCTAAAGTGCCCGTAAAAACCAGGAAATAACGCGGCTTTCCCAATTGGGAATTCATATTTGGGTCCCCGCACCTGTACCTGCGACTACCTGTGCAGGAAAGCACAGGTGCAGGCAAGGCGGGGTCCCACTAACGGCGTAAAACCGCCTCGTTTGCGAATGGCGTTGTATCTTACCAGTCCGGTATTGGTGGTCCGCTCGGCCAGCTTAATATAAAAGTATTGGGCCTCGGACGTGCTGAGACCTGTTCGACATGACTGTCCACAAACACCGCATAGGCATAACCCATGTCCAGGTCCCCGCCCGGAGCATTATGGTAGGTAGCGAAGCAATCAGTGTTACCGGGAGGTGTGGAACGTAAATTGTTATCATTGACCGCAGCGCCGCTAAGGCCCGGAATAGCCCACGTATTCTCCTCAGAGAAGAAAAACACACGCTGTGGGTTCTTTACCTGGGATTCCTTCCTGACTTTCTCCATGTTGGTACGATATTGTGCGGGCACCGCCCCCCATGCGTCACCGTTGAGGTAGGAATTCATACAGTAGCTATATTGAGGTTCGAAGGGAATTGACTCATTGGAATGGCCTCCCACCATTCTGGCAACAACGTTGAATTCCGGACACATGTGAATATCTTTGTCTCTAAGATATGGCCACATCTCGCCGCCAAGTTCCGGGTGTAGGTTAAGGTTAACATTATCACTTCCATCGTGCCATCGGTGGTTCCTGCCACCATCTTTGTAGAGCCAGGTGAATGAATAAGGAAAACCGCCATCATTATCGTCTAAGTACATCCTCCCAGCCAGGCCGTACTGATTCAGGTTGGCTTTACAAATAATTCCCCTGACCTGCTTTTTCGCCCGGTTCAATGCCGGCATCAGTATCGCCATCAGCAATGCGATAATGGCAATCACCACCAGAAGCTCTATTAACGTAAAACCTTTTCGTTTGTGCATAATAGTTCTCCTTCTTCTTCCCCGATTATGTGTTATGCAAAATTGAGGTTAGGCATACTTTGAAAAGAAAAAATCGTTTTTTGATTTTTTCTTTTCAAACAATAAGTTATTGTGTAATTAAGCAGTTAGGTGATTATTTAAGAAAATAAAAAACAGATTTCCTTAAATAATATATGCCTAACCTCAATTTTGCAGAAGCCTTTTCCCCGATTGGGAATTCCTATTTCTAACGGCGTAAAACCGCCTCGTTTGCGCATGGTGTTTTATCTTACCAGTCCGGAATGGGTGGTCCGCATGGCCAGCTTAAAACAAAAGTATTACCAGCCGGGTATGCTGAGACGCGTTCGACATGCGCGTCCACAAAGACTGCATTAGCGAAACCCTTATCCAGATCCCCGCCAGGAGCATTGTGATAGGTAGCGAAGCAGTCAGTGTTACAGGGAGGTGTGGAACGTAAATTGTTGTCATTGGTTCCTGCGTTGCTAAGGCCCGGAATAGGCCACGGATTCTCCTCAGAGAAGAAAAACACACGCGCCGGATTCACTACCTGGGACTCATTCCGAACATTCTCGTAGTTGGTACGAAATTGTTGGGGCACAGACCCCCATGCGTCGCCGTTGAGGTAGGAATTCATACAGTAACTATATTGAGGTTCGATGGGAATTGTCACGCCGTCACACCTGCTGCAGCCCACCATTCTGGCAACAACGTAGAATTGCGGACACATGTGAACATCTTTGTTCTTCAGATATGGCCAGAGTTCGCCGGCACGGTCCGGATTATCTACAAGATTCTTGGTCTTATCGTGCCATCCACACCCGACGAAACCAAAATCTTTGCAGAGCCAGGTGAATGAATAAGGAAAAGAGCCCTCATTATCGTCTAAGTACATCCTCCCCGCCAGGCCGTACTGCTTCAGGTTGTGTCTACACTTAATGTCCCATACCTGCTTTTTCGCCCGTTGCAGGGCTGGCATCAATATCGCCATCAACAATGCGATAATGGCAACCACCACCAGAAGCTCTATTAACGTAAAACCTTTTCGTTTGTGCATAATAGTTCTCCTTTTCTTCCAAAGAAAATTCTTTCGAACCAGCATTTCATTTAAACTCAGATGTATTTCGTTGCTGCATCGACCCATGGTGATTATAACATAAAAATTGCAAAACCGCATTAAAAAAGATATAATATTTTTGGTATTTTAAATAAATTGTTTTGCAGAGAGCTGGGCGAAATGGATAAAAAAAAGCAAATCGAAACAAAACCGCTTGAAATAGTCGAGCCGATAGGCAAACGTGTACTGATTCGCAAAGACCAGGACAAAAAACAAACCAAAGGCGGCATCCGACTGCCCGACAATATAGAAATCCCTACGATAACCGGCCGAATCATAACTATTTCCGCTGAGGTCGAAAACTCAACGGACATACCACTGCGTCAATACGACAAAGTGCTGTTCAATCCCAAAGGCGCCATTCCCGTCGATTTCGAAGGGGATAATCGTCTGTTCGTGGTCGAGGTCGAAAACGTAGTCGCTGTCTTTAGAAAATCATAAAATCATCCCACAAATACGAACCTGGAACGGCCATCGGCCGGCAAGAACAGCGCACGACAAGTAATCTTCAAATTCGGACTTGGCGTTTTTACAGTATTTTGATATACTTATTAAAGCATCTGTTCCGCCGGCGTTATTTCGGAAATTGAGTATGGAGAGAAAGGCGTTTATCATGACTATAAAAAGGCACTTCTGGATTGTGCTGATTCTTGCTTCGTGCTGCAGGCTATTTGCTGCGGATCCGAGCGCCTGGGAACAATTGAATCTAAGCTCGGCACGCATTGCAGGAACAACCATTTATTACGAAAAATCCTTTGAGGAAAAATTACCCGTCTTCCAGAGACTCTACGAAGATTACTACAATCAAATGAACACCCAGAAAAAAATGCTCGTGGGTGAAAAAATAACAGCGGAGATCTATGACATAGTGGGACCAACCGAATTTGATATTGCCAAGCAACTCAAAGCTATGACAGAAATATTAAGCCTTCTTTCTGTAGAGAACCAGACTTTCTATCTGTTCAGTAAAGAGACAGCAAAGGACTACTTGCGCAAAGGAGGCAAATTACCTTACATGACATATGATAAAGAAACTGATATGGTAACTCAATATTATGGTGTTGTCAGCCAGTACAAGGACTCGAAGATAACAATTACAAATTACTTTTCCGGTGACAACAAACTTGAAATTCCAATACCTATTGACGGCAAGCAAACATTTGAAAAAGATGTCGAAAAGTTTTTGGGGATTTTGGCGAGAAGTTTTAGTGTCGGCACCTTATTACACGAAACTATTGAGCCGGCAATTCTTAAGCGATGGAAACCTGATGACCCATACTGGCGATGGTTCAGTGACGGTTTTGCAAATGCGATAACCATCGATATTTTGAAAAAGTACACCGGGGCCGAAGCTTCGGAAGAATTTGCCAAAGCCTATGACCTAAACGAGTACAAGGAACTGGAGAAAGAAATCAACCTGCGTTACTGGATGGGATTGAATTTCTGTATAAAAACACCGTTGGAATACGAAAGTGAGTTGCGAATGGCACGATACGCCTATGCGACCTATGAAGCGCAGCGGCTGATTGAAAAACACGGCTTTGATTGTGTTCGCAAGATACTCGATGAGGTGTGCACGAAAAAGTCCAGAACAGGACAGGACATTCTACAGGCCATAAAAAAAGTTACCGGCGAAGACATACAGCAGCGCCTTAGCCATTACCAAACCTTTGAAACTCGCAAAGAGGGTATGGCTAAATACATCGGCTTGTTCAATGCCGCATCAGATAAAAAAGATTATGAACAAATGCTTATCAATTTGCTGCGCATGCTGGAATTGCAAGATAACCAAATATTACCAACAAGTCTGCAATTGCGGCAAAAGGCGGCCTTATGTTTATTTAAACTGGGGTACGAAAAGGCCGGCGACGAAGCAATGTATAATTGCGTAGGGCTTTTCAAAAACAGCGGAATAACCTTAGCCATCGATGCGGCTATGGAAACGTTCATAATTTATGCTTTCAACACCAAAAATGCTAAAAAAGCCGAGAAAATGGCAGAAGAGCTCCTGAAGACCAAGCCCAATCATCTGCCTGCCCTTACAGTCCAGATGGTTGTGCACGCTGAAGCTGGAAGACTCACTGAAGCTAAACAAATAGCAAAAAGAATTCTAAACTTAGATAAAAACGAACAATCAATTGCTTATAAGACTGCATCCTATGTCCTCGCAACTGACCCGAACCAGCAGGGACCGGACAAATAACCTCTAAAAATAGGGGGTTAATTTCATAGAGTATGTGTAATGGAAAACTATAATCAAAAACCCAAATCCGAATATCGAATATCGAAAAGTGCCTAAAGTGAACTAAAGTTTCAGGCTATCAGCATATCAGACTACCAGGTAGTGTGCATCAGGTTATCTGGACATCAGGCTTGTTTTTCCTGATACCCTGCTCTGCTGAT
>JAIVYN010000089.1:0-13596 GCA_048635425.1 Candidatus Aegiribacteria sp. | reverse complement strand
CAGGGCCGGGACTGTACCAACCGCATTGCGCTCGAACAGTACCTGAATTAATTGAGAGCGCACGTTCGGCTGCGAATTCTGCATGCTTTTTACTATCGCATCATCAACTCTGCTGCCCCGAAGCATTTTCAGGCTATTCACTGCCGTGCTTTTTTCCTCGGAACTGACGCCTTCTGTAGCGGCCTTGACCAGGTACCCTACAAAGGAATCGTCACCGAGTTTTCCAACGGCCTGCAATGCTGCTTTTCTGACCTCGGCATTCGTACTTTTAGCCGCTGCTGTTATCGCTGGCAGCGCAGCAGTATCACCCCGGTCGGCAAGAGCACCTATCAGAAACACCTTTTCATCAGATGACGTCTCTGGCAATTCGTTTGCAAACAGTTCGGTAACACCCTGTCCCTTCATCGTCCGAACGCAGCTTCTGGCCGTAGTCCGCACCATCTTGTTTTCATCCCGCAGAGCCGCAATCACTAACGACACCGTCTCCTGCCCACCAACGTCGGCCAAACCCTTGATGGCCGCACTTCGAATAATTGGAGTTTCGTTTTTGCTTACCAATTCCTTGTAGATCACGGTCGCCTGCTTTGATTTACCCTCAGCCACGAGGTCTTCGGCGCATCGCAGGTACGCATCAGTCGCTGCGAATCGCAGTTCCGAATCACCTTTGGCTCTGCCTTCGACTAATAATTTTCTCGCCTTTGAACCACCGATTTTTCCCAGTGCCGCAACTGCAGCTTCACCAACTTCCCTCTCTGCTCCAAACACAAGCTTACCAATTACTTCGACGCTTTGGGTATCACGTCGGTCACCCAACAGATTTATAATGCGAATCTGAACTTTCGGCGAAACCTTATCCAGCGCCACACGCAGTGCTTTGCCGGCTTCCTCGCTGGGATTCTGCCCGATTGCATAGCAGGCCATATCCGCAGTCTCCTCATCCGTCAGCAGTTTAGCAATTGCAGGCACCGAATCAGCCGTACCGATAAACCAAAGCTGCCTGCAGATGAAAGACTTACATTCCAACGTGGATTCAGAAAGCAATTCAGCCAATCGTAGCTCGATGTATTTACGTTGTTCGGGCTGGTTTTGTGATTCCCGAATAAGTATTTCCACAGCGATAAGCGGCTCTCTGCTCATCCCGCGTTCGTAGTTAACAATCGCCGATAATTTCTTATCAATCTCCGATTTTTTAATAACAGTCCCTGTAGCGCCACCTACCGCCGAATTCATGCACAACCATACCAGTAATAGAGCAGCAAGTACCTTTGCGGAAATTCTCATGGTCTCATCTTTTGGCTATCAGTTAGATTTGCTTTTATTCTCAAAATAAACAGGGCCGCCCCATTTGCCTGTCACCACAATATCAAGATCTCCGTCCCCATCGATATCAACCACGGGAATACTCAAGCCTGAGCCGATGCCCTCATCGTAAGAAATAATGTGTTTAATCCATTCCACAGCAGCCCCGCGTTTCAGTTCATACCAATACACACCCAAAGGAGAACGGGCATCCGGGTCATTGCCGTTATGGGCGAGAAATCGTTTTCCCGTAACAAAGTCGAGGTCGCCATCCTCATCAAGGTCGGCTAACGTTATGCTGTGAGCCTGAGACCACGACTTGTCAATCAGATGTTGTTTCCACGATATTTTCGACCTTTTTCTTATCTGTTTATACCAGAAGATTCCGTGCTTGTGCGCCGAGCTGGTTATAATATCATTTAGTCCATCACCATCAACATCATAAACCTGTATTTGGGGCGTATGCTCCGCCTGGCCTTCGGTAAGGCTGCCGACTGCCAGAGGGTGTTTCTTCCACTGGCCGTTGCGAGGGTCAGCCGGTGCCTCATACCAGGCATCCGGCCGCAGAATATCCGGACGACCATCACCATTAATGTCCCCAACACCTCCGCCGAAGGGTCTTTCATTTTGGCTGACTTCGTGTTTAATCAAGCCACGCCTATCGTTTGCCTTAATACCAACCTCGTACCACTTGGTATCTTTAGTGTCGGGCAGTATTTCGAGCTTTTTACCATCACCATCAATATCCCACAACTCTCCGCACTCGTAGTTGCCATTCTTCTCGCCGATGGTCATCGGCCATTCTCCTCCGGTCGTTCCGGTATTCCGATACCAGTCAATTTGTTTGCTGAACCAGCAGCACGTTACAACATCCAGCAGCCCGTCCCCATCGACATCCAATGGCACGTTCATAAAATCATCCCAGTATCCAATGCCTTTTTCGTTGACACTGTAGGTCCTGCCCTTTTCATCGACCTTGCCCTTCAAAGCTCGAAATTGGTGGGCTTTCCAGTCCGGCGCCTCATACCAGTAGGGGCCTGCCAAAATGTCCAGCCTTCCATCATTGTTAAAATCACCAACACAGCAGGCCTCACTGCGAAATTGCCCAACACGGTGCGCAATAAATCTCACTGGCTTCTGCGTTATTGCGCTCACGGAATACATTGGCACCATCCCAGCCAAAAGCAGAACTAGGCCAATAAAATAGCTACGATATGTGTAATTGCGGATGTTCATCTCTTGTCCTTCCTTTCAGAGTTATTGAGTTTTATGTTAATAAAACCCGGGGTGGCACCCTCAAACTTGTTTGGGGGTGTTTCTAAACCGAAATTTATAACCCGCACCCTCATAGATGCCACGGTCTTCGCATCGGTCTCGATATCATCTTGTCGGCCTCAAGGTCATTCACAAAGCGTTCGGTTTGAGGATTCCATTTCATATTCACGTCCGTAGTCGGAGTCTTTGTTTTCACGCTCCCCAGGGAATTCGCATTGTTCGGGCAAGCATACGATTGGCATATTCGCCATGAACGAATCGTTCGGCTTGGGGATTCCATCGCAATTTTCTACCAAGCCGTAGGCAGATGTTGGCGCAATGGGCGATTGTGTGAGAGCGATGGGAAATCTCCGGGTGCGACGCAGGTTGTTGTCTGGAGCGGACACAGTCCAGGAAATTGCGAATGTGTCCGGCCATGTACTTATAGCCAATGCCGGAAACATTCCAGTCCGCCAGCATTTTCCTGGGTGTGATGTTTCCAAAATCATCGATATGAATCCAGCCTTTATCGCCATTGAATCGAACACCCTTAGTGTCAGAGTTCATTCGGATCAGCACACCATCGGAATATCGTGCCTTCACGTTGACCTTAAAAGGAACATTGGCAAAGCCGTCAGTTGGGAATTGGCCTTGTCCTTCAAACTCAACTGGTCCGCTGTGTTCAGTGTCGTGGGCCCACTGGGCAATATCAAAAAAATGCGGTCCCATATCAGCTATTGGACCTGCACCAGTGTCCCAGTGATTTCGCCACAGGTCCACACGTACGGGAGAGTATGGGGTCCACGGAGCCTGTCCGAGCCACCGGTCATAATCGAATCCGGCTGGAATGGGTTTGGGCCTCGCGACGCCGTTGCCGCCCCAACCTCCGAAGGATGTAGCGATAGTGTGAAGCCTTCCGATTGCTTCCCTGCGAACGGCATCGACAACAAATGCATAGGAGCGATTCGACCGTCGCTGCATGCCGCATTGCCAGATGGTACCGAATCGCCTGGTTGTCTCGACAAGCATTCGGCCTTCGGCAATGGTTAGGCAATACGGTTTCTCGCAGTAGATATCCTTTCCAGTCCGGGCGGCAAGGATGCTCATCACGGCGTGCCAGCGATCTCCTGTGGCAATCAAAACGGCGTCGATGTCCTCGCGTGCGAGCAACTCTTCATGAAAACGATGCGCCATGCAGTCGGTGTTGTCGTGGTGTTTATCTACAATGGACTTTGCCTTCTCGCGTCGAGATTCCCAACAATCGCATACCGCTATACACTGCGCATCAGGCTCGCTGAGAAAGTGTGTCAGATCATACAGGCCGCGATTACCACAGCCGATCGAACCGAGAGTGATTCGTTCGCTCGGTGCAACAGAGCCGTCCTTACCCAGCACCGATGATGGAACGATGTACGGCACAGCCACTGCCGCACTCAGAGTCCGCCCAAGGTGGATGCTGCGCTTTAGAAACTGCCTTCGGGTAATCTGGCTCAAAGAACCAACCTCCAAAATGACTCTTCCCAATTCGTTCGGTGCCACCATTTTTGCAACAGGGACTCTTGAAATGTTGCCAAACAGATTTACATTTTGAACAACCTACCCCGCCAACGGCGGGTTTTAATCGGAACCCAGCGTTGCTGGGTCATCCTCTACCGCATTAGCCCGCCAGCGGCGGGTTTTGAATGGGACCCAGCGTTGCTGGGCTCGATTGTTGGTACAATAGTCTCATCAGGCTTTATAGTATTGTCCGCCCCAGGCGGCTCAACCTCGACTTCTTCTTTGGGTTTCTCTTCGTCCTCGATTAAATCTGAGAGTTCCTTAATCAGATTTTTCGCCTTCCACTCAGCTATTTCATAAACCCATCCCTGATGTTTTTGGGTAAATTTTATCGCACTCTCTTGGGCAAGCAGTTTGGCCTCTTTCTTCTTCAGCTCTTCTTCTGGCTCGGCTTTAAGACCTATTGTTACAGGCGTTTTATCCGTAAACTCTGTTTCACAGGTGACATACGTCTTATCATCCTTTTGAGCTATCTTTAGGGTATAAACAGTCGAGTCCTTCAGCCTGCAAATAAATTGTTTATCAAAGGTCAAATCGCCAGAACTTTTCGTAACGTCATCGCATCTCAAACTCGTTAAAGCAGTAAAGACACTATCACCATCATTAGTCTTAAACTTTTTGCCTGCGGGAATATTCTCCAGTATAACGCCTTTGCCGTCATCTGTTGATTTCAGCGTATATTCACCACCCGCAGTACTAACCCTTACGGACACAATATCCTCGCGCTTCACCGAAATAAGCTCCTGCTCGACGTAACTCATCGCCGTACCACCGAGCCACGGCAGACTTGGCGCCACATAAACCTTATCATTCGAAGCAAGTCTTACATAAGTACCCTGGCCAACCTCTTTGGCTTTACCCGCGATAACTCCTGTAAGCAGCGATGAATCCGTCTTGATAAATTTTACTACGGTGGTAGCTTTTTCCTCTGTTACTCCAAGGTCTTCGTGATTTGAAACGTTGTCTGTAACAAATTGTAACGTCTGAATCTCCAGTATCTTGGTAATCAAATTATTTATTTCACTTGTCTTGGCGGAATAATTGTCCTTATTAACAACAACAAAACCCCCTTGCTGACGCTTAAGGGTTACCGTTTCTTCACTTGTCTTCAAAACGATACTGTCTATATCAGCCGGGTCAAGTCCCTGGATAAGATAAGCCGGCCTGTCCGTTCCAACCTTCGGCCTGTTTGAAACACGCGATTGAACCACCGCCCATATCACCATAAAAACCGCTGCAATACCTAATATTGTCAGTTTCCTGTCACTCATATATAAAACTCCTTCTTCGTATCTCGTGAAGTGTGAAGCAAAATACGAGATACGCTTCACGCTTCACGTTTCACGAATTACGCATCACTTGCATGACTGATATAATGTCTCTTCCTTACACTCCGGCGGACACCTAACACTATAGCGATTACCAGAATAACCGCCGGCGCTGCCAGCATATTAAAACCTCGAAGAATATTACCTAAATGTTCGATTCGTTCACGTCTTGTCAATCTCACCTCATTCAATTGACGCTGTGCCCGGCGTTGTTTCAATTCGATATCCCGCTGCTTCTGTAGTATCGAACTGCCGAGAACCTCTTCCTGGCCTTTCTTGGCTGAAGCTAAAATAGATTGCAGCTCGCTCTGGAAACCTGCAATTTGCGCGTTAATCTTCGCCACTTCTTCGCGAGTTTCCTCTTCCGCCTGCATTTCAATTTCGTTAACAACAACAAACGGTCGCTTAAAGTTACCTCTCGACCTGATTGAAACCAAATCGCTCGAACCGCTCAAATCATCAATAGCGTTCAGCACTAAAGCACTATTATCACCAACAACAATCTTGCCGAAGAAGGAGTTCTGGTATGCTATCGAATCGCTTATAAAGTCAACATCTGCAAAAATCACCACTGCACAATCCTCCTGGGCTTCTGTCAGACCTTTAATCTGCTTTTTTATCTTCTTAACATCATTAGGGTCTTTGGTTTCGTCCGAAGACTCCTCGTCGGCCTCAACCTCAATCTCAATACCATCAGGGAAACTACTCTTAAGATGGCCGGTTATAAGATAACCCATCGAAACCGGCTTGTTACCCTCGATAAATTTACTCATAAGATTTGATGGGTCTAATATCATCAGTTCGTATGCATTACTTATCGAAAAGCTATTGCCTCTGTTAGTCGTTGTAACAAGTGGTGTTCGTCTTACCTCAACTTCCTCATTTGGGTCCGCAACTTCCCTAAGCACACCTGAGAATAGAAGCCTTACCTGGTTAAGCTGGGTTGTAATAACATTGTCCGTATCAAAGCATTTCCCTTCCGGCGTCAGATTAAGATAACCGATTATCCGCTCTGGTCTCTGATTGGCACGAATTGAAGCCATCGACGCCAGGTTTCTGTCACCGGCAAAAGTATTCACCGGCATCTCAATGCCCCATGTCTTCAGAAGAACGTTCAGCTCCGAGCTGCGCGAAACCTGCATCCCCATCTGCATCATCTTCGGATCCGGTCTATCCGCAAAGCAATGAGGGTCAACAAATGCGATCATCCTGCCGCCTTTCAGCACAAACTGGTCTATTGCAAACAACGTCTGCTCCGACAGGTCTTTTGGGTGGATAACCAAAAGAATGTCAATATCGTTAATGTCATTGACGTCTGCGGGGACACTGACAACCTCGTACTGTTTTCGCAATTGTTCAATAAAAGTCCAGGGCCGCTTCGGCTCTTGACCCTGTCTGAGCATCATCTCATACATATATCCGCTCACGTCATCGCCCATTACAGGAAGTGAGCTCATTACACCGACTTTCCGTTTCTGTCGGGTAATTGCGGTATCAATCAGGTAGCTTATATCATATTCAACAAAATTCTCTCGGTCCGGCGAAAAGAATGGTATGGCCTTTTCAACCCCAAATTGTGTCTGCAGCACTAAACCGAAGAAAAAGTTTTCTTCCTGAGTTATAGGAAATCGTTTCAAGCCGTACCTCAAAGCCTGCACCTCATCGTCGGAAAAAGGCCGCGGATCGATTACTTCAAGCTCGACCATACCTTTGGACACTGCAACGTATTCTTCCAGCAGTGCTCTGACGAACTGGTAATAGTTATTGAAAAACCGGATTTGGTCTGGCCCTTTCAGTGCAGCGGTCTTTGCGTAGTAGAGTTTAGCTGTAATCGGCTGATTAAGTTTAGACAAAATCGCTTTCGTACCATCCGAAAGCGTATAAAGCTTCTGGTCCGTAACATCAACCTTCAAACCCTTTCCAATATTTTGGCAAATACTTATCGCAGAGAAGATAATCACCAAAACAAGGCACGCTCCGATAATTGTTCGTATCGTTCGGTTCATTATCTCGCTTTCCTTTCATCCAAAACAATACTGCACGCGGCAATCCACCCGATAATCAACAATATAAAGTAAGAAAGGTCTTCAAACTTCAGCACACCCCTCTGGATTGACTCGAAGTGTGTCTGGAAGCTCATATTCTCTATCGCTGAGACCAGACCGGCCGGCAAAAACGTCGAGACGTAACTTAGCGTTGTCGGCATACCCGCAAAAACAAGCACCGCACAGGCAACCACGGACAGGACAAAACTTATCACCTGGTTCTTACTGACCGCCGAGAAGAAACAGCCGATAGCCAGAAACCCCCCCGCCATCAATACGCTCCCTAAGTAACCGGTAATTATCAGGCCGATATCCGGCTCACCAAGGTAACATACTGTAATCACCATAGGGAAAGTCAGCGCCAGTGCAATCACGAGGAAAAGCCACGCCGCAAAAAACTTCCCTAAAACCGCCTGTGTTATCGTAATCGGCAGAGTAAACAGCAGCTCAATCGAGCCGACCTTGCGCTCTTCAGCCCAGAGACGCATCGCCGTCGATGGCACCATAAAAACAAACAGCAGCGGCAAATTCATAAAAAACGCACGCATATCTGCCTGCCGCATTTCATAAAAGCCCTCTTTGAATGTCAGGTACCCCGAAAAAAACAAAAATATCACAAGAAACACATATGCAAGAGGGGTCGTAAAATAACTTTTTAGTTCCCTCTTGAACACCGCCAAAAAACTATTCATTTCTTAACTCCTCGTTTTGTCGATTAAATTCTTCTGCAAAACTCTCGGTCTATTAATTAACTACTCACTACTAACTACTCACCAATTTACTTCTTACCATTTCTGGTAATCCTGCGAAAGACCGCATCAAGTCCGCACTGGTACTTCTCCTTCAACTGGCCAGGCGTTGAATCCACCAGTATTCGGCCTTTGGCAATGATTATTGTCCGTGAGCAAACAGCCTCCACTTCTTCGAGAATGTGAGTCGAGATGATAATACACTTGTTTTTTGCCATTTTACTTATGAGTTTTCTGACCTCATGTTTTTGATTGGGGTCCAGCCCGTCGGTGGGTTCGTCAAGAATCAAAACATCCGGGTCGTGAATTAACGCCTGAGCCAATCCCACTCGCCGTTTATATCCTTTCGATAATGTCTCAATTGTCTGATGGTACACTGAATCAATCGAACACATCGGGACTATCCGGTCAAGTGCCTGCTTGCATTTCTTGCCCTTAATCTGTCTGGCATCGCAAACAAAGTTCAAAAAGCTACCCACCGTCATCTCGTTATACGCCGGCACGTTCTCCGCTAAATATCCAATCGACCGCCTGACCTCGATGGGATTCTTCAAAATATCATACCCAAGTATAGTAGCTGTCCCGCTGTCTGGCCGCAGAAAACACGCCAACATTCTCATCGCTGTGCTCTTACCGGCCCCGTTAGGCCCAAGAAGACCCAAAACCTGACCCTTTTCAACACTGAACGATATACCATCAACAGCGACAACCGGGCCGAAACTACGCCGAAGCTCTTTGACCTCTATCATATTCATCTCCACAAAACCAACTCAAATTATAAACCGTAACCTGATTTCCCTTACGGAGTTCGTATATATTTACCCAAAATCTCTTGACAGTCAATACCCTTGATAAGATTATTTTGTTCGGAACGTTTGACCAAAATATAACTTAGGACTTATGAGTCAAGTTGCTAAAGTAAAATTTGTCGATTATAAAACCAGCATAACCAGGGCCCTTGACCTTATTGATGCCGGGGCCCGTCTGCCCCGGCAAGGTCTTATCATTATCAAACCAAACCTGACAAACTCTTCACCGCCGCCGGTTACAACCAGCGTCGATGCTGCCGAAGCGACGTACAACTACTGCAAAGCCCACACAAAGGCTGAAATCGTCATAGGTGAGGGCTGTGGAACCGGAAGAACTCCGGACGTTTTCGATGCCCTCGGATACACAGACATGGCTAACAAGTACGGCATGAAACTAATCGACTTCAACGAAGCCGAAACCATCGTCCTCGAAAATGATAATGCCCTGCAATTAAAACGCTTTTATATGCCCAAGATTGTCCGGCAGGCGTTCGTTATTTCACTGCCTGTCCTTAAGGACCACAGCTTCACCAAAACCACAATTGCGATGAAAAATATGTTTGGCATCGCCCCGGGCAGGTTCTATTCGGGCTCCTGGAACAAATCAAAGCTCCACAGCCCATCAACGGACAAGTCCGTTGTGGATGTCTGCTCATATAAAAAGCCCGACCTCTCGGTAGTTGACGCCTCCGTCGCCCTGAAGGGAATGCACCTTGCCGGCAGGCACAAGAACATAGGTCTCATCCTGGCTGGATTCGACCCCGTCGCCGTCGATACTCTTGGCAGCACACTACTCGGCCACAACCCAAAAAAATCGGACTACCTGACACTGGCCAACGGCCGGCTCGGCTCTATGGACAACATCGAAATACTAAACGGTTAATCCTGACTCATTTATCAATTATCACAAGACTTTTGCAAAACTTCAATTATCAATTAAAAGGGGCTTATGCCGAATCAATCGGCATAAGCCCCGAAGTGATACAAATCCCTTGCTCTCTCGTTTGTCACCGTGAGTCCCGCACCAATTAGGCATGGGCCTAAGCTCAATTGGTGCGGGACGCGGCAATCTCAAACTTTGAGTGCTTTGTATCAGCCACGCCCCCATATCTTGCTTCGCCTGCCCCCGCGTCTTTCGACGCGAGTCGGGGCGGCGGGCAAGAAGCAATGGGGGCCAACTAAATCCCAGCTTAAGGTGCCGGTTCCGGCGGCGGAGGATACAAACGAATATCATCGAAGTACATCGTACCTGAACCGCCAGCCTGCGGATTGTTCTTATTACCAAGACCAAGGGAAATCGTATTGACATTATTCAGGTTCACACCCAAGTCCGCAAAGGCCTGCAGGTCGATATTCCATTCAGTCCAGCTATCTACCTGTGCTGCATTAGGATTATCATTCGTGACAATCGCATTGCCGTTAAGAGCAACATACAACGTCTCAGCAGCGTTAGCAGCATCACCTATGAACCAAATTGTCAGTGTGATGACACCTTTCTCAGTCCAATCACGCGGATAAGTCAATGTCAGAGTCGCCTCGGAGTACCCAACACTGTTGTCGTAGGAAAACGGCATCGACTGCCTGCCGCCGTGAACGATAGTTTGCTCGGCAAAAGGAGGAGTTTCATAACCAACGATAGAGCCGTTTGTCGGGATGCCGTATCCGTCCAACCATGCATTAAATATCCTGTTGCTCTCGGGGTCATCAGGGTCAAGGTCGTTGTAGGACTCAAAATCATCAACGACAAGGAAGTTAGCTGTGGTAAAGCTCCAGAGGCCACCTATCCACGGACTGTCGGCGTTGACGTTATTGACTTCATCAACACGCCAGTAGTAAGTGGTATCCCATTCAAGTTTTCCGGGATCATAACTCTCTGAATCAAGGTTTCTGGTGCCTTTGTACTCGGGTGAACCTGTATTGGCATTTTTCACGGCCTCTTTATCAATGCCGAAGTATAGCTCATGTGAAGCGGCATAGACTCCCGGCAACCAGCTAAGAATCGCTGTTTGCCTTATATCCGAAGCACCATCAGCAGGGGATGGAGCAAAGGCTTTCTCCGCCAGATATGGCGTCGCACCGACGTACTCCGCACTAATCACCGTCATAGCCCCAACGCCGGGACCACTCCACGAGACCATTATACTGTCGCCAATCGTATTTTCCTTCATCAGAGCCTCGATGTAATATCTCTCGCCGGCCACAAGGCTCTGCGGCTGCGATTCCGCCTCGCCTGCGGTGCTGGCGATCATGACCGCATTCGCCGGATCCTCATCGGGGCTCAAGCGTATCTCGCCTTCATCCTCGGCTTCAATCAAGAACGTATAGTTGCCCGTTTCCGGGGCGAACAGCCAGCCGCGAAGTCGGCTGCCATATTGTTCGGCCCAGTCCTCAGGGCCCTGGAAGTACGTTACAAACTCCGACCCGTCAGGACTATCAGGATAGCGATCATTATTTGTCAAGTTGGACACATCTGAACCACTAATGTCGAACCACCACTCACGGATGATTTTACCCGGGCCGGCTGCTACCGTCTTGAAGCTCCAGACGCCGCCCTCTCGTTCTGTCCCGTCCATCTCGACCTCGTTGACCCGGAAGTAGTAGCTAGTCTCCGCCATAAGCATTCCCGGTTCATACGTCACCTCTTCCTGGATACCTTTATCGGTGTCGCCGGTACCGTCGGTCACCGCAGCCTCATCGGTGCCGAAGAACAGATGGTGCTTCAGCGGCATTATAGAATGGCCTGCGTCCCAGCTTAGCTGCGCGTCTATCATCACATCGCTGGCGCCGTCAGCCGGTTTGGGGCCCCAGGCGTTCAGCGACAGGGCCGCAAAGCTCCAGAGGTCACCCGTGATGATAGTGCCATCGGCCTCTACCCCATCGATCCGCCAGTAGTACTTCGTCCCCGGATCAATGGCTTCCGGGTGCCAGTAAACCGTATAAGCCTGCTCACTCACTTGAATAAGAGCGTCAGGAATTGTGCCGAAATACACGCGCTGGAGTACCGCCGTATCTCCAGCCGTCCACATAAGCAACGGCTCAGCCACGTCTTCGGCGCCATCAGCCGGGTCGGGGTCTCTGGCCTTCTGGAAAAATTGGGTCAGCGCGTCACTCTCTATATCCACGAAGTTTATTTTGCAGTTTTCAGCGGTGAGCCCTGGCTTGATGGTCAGGAGACCATCGCTCAACTCCACCGTCACGTTGAACTCGTCAAAGTCAAAGGCGGGTTCGGGTGGATACGGATCAGGGTCGATTAGCAACACACCTTCGACATCATAGTTATTGGTTTGGTTCCCGTAGGATGGGTCGCCACAAACCAGAAACAGATTGTAAGTGCCGTTGGGCAAGGCTATCTCCCATATACTATCAGTGCCGTACTGGGGGTGGTTCAATGTATCGTAACGCTGGTCGGGTGCATTGGAGTTGTTGCGGTCACGCGCATGGCCCTTCATGTCTTCGTCCCACCCGTAGTTCCAGCCGTTACCGCGGTCGCCGAAGACCTCGCCATAATCGGGTAGATACCCTTCCGGTATTGGTGACCCGGTTGACTGGAAATTAATCTTTATCTCGCTGGCGCCGGCGACTCCAACAGTCAGGCCAAAGCCCAACACCAAAATAAAATAAAATAAATAAACCAGTTTTTTAGACATAATAGTCCTCCTTCACAAATTTAATATGGGATGTTAATTGAAATGTAAAAATTTTAACAATGAAACACAAAAGCTCCCATTCCAGCTTTGTGCCTCACACAATACATAACCACTCCTCTATCGATAAACTACGAATATTCCACACGTCAGAGAGCTCGGATTTAGCAAATACGACCTACACCGGAATAAGCCTCATCTACTCTATTTATACCAAATCATTCGCTTTCCCGTCAAGCAAAGTACCACGCGATTACCCACATTTTTTGATAATATTATGCAAAAATGTCTAACTCATCCTTACCAACCACGTAATTTTAATTGCTACTTGCAGCTTATGGTGCTTCCGGTTCTGGTGGCGGAAGATACAGACCAATATCGTCAAAATACATTGTACCTGAACCACCAGCCTGCGGATTATTCTTATTACCAAGACCAAGGGCAATCGTATTGACATTGGCAAGGTTCACACCCTGGTCTGCGAATGCCTGAAGGTCGATATTCCATTGGGTCCAGGTATCTACCTGTGCCGCATTAGGATTATCATTCGTGACAATCGCATTACCGTTGAGAGCAACATACAACGTCTCAGCAGCGTTAGCAGCATCGCCTATGAACCAAATTGTCAGTGTGGTGACACCTTTCTCGGTCCAGTCACGCGGGTAAGTCAGCGTGTGAGTTGCCTCAGAGTTCCCAACACTGTTGTCGTAGATATACGGCATCGACTGGATGCCGCTGTGAACAATACTTTGCTCGGCATAAGGAGGAAAGTCATTACCAACGAGAGCTCCGTTTGTCGGGATATCATAACCGTCCGCCCACGCTTCAAATATCCTGTTGCTCCCCGGGTCAGGGGGTTCAATGTCGTTGTAGGATTCAAAATCGTCCACGACAAGGAAGTCGGCGGTCGT
>JAIVYN010000088.1:0-13654 GCA_048635425.1 Candidatus Aegiribacteria sp. | reverse complement strand
GGTATTGAGAAAAATCAACCGGGAAATGTCGATTTAATGAAATTGCAGAAAGCGGCATGGGGGTCTTTAGGATACGAACCTTAAAGAGCATAATCCCAGCAGGACTATACACCCAAAGAGTCTTCGAATTCTTATATTCGACATTGACCGATAAAATAGGCTGATACCGCATATAAATCAAGCTCTCATAAATTTATTCGGAGAGAATCCATTAAAGCCGGTCGCAATCTTTGCCGATAAAAAGACCGATAAGACAGTAAAGGGACAGTTGGTCTAAAGCGATTACGCCGCTCGGTCGCTGAAGCTATAGAGCGTAGGTGACACGACCGAGTTTGAGCATACCGAACAGCATGGAAAACGGACAACTAAAACTCATCGACGTGATAGAACAGATGTGCCTGTCTCGGCCTGGCTCCGCAAAGCGAGCCACGACGGGTACTGAGAAAGATGTCTGTTTTCAGCCTATGCGTCTTGCCCGGGACATTATGAATACCGATGTTAAGACACTGACCCTCGACCATACCGTCAACCAATGCCTAAAGTTTATGGAGGGTCGTAGGGTCCGGCATGTTCCTATAGTTGACCTTCCGTATGAAGGAGAGAAAAAGCCGTACTTTATTGGTGTCGTTTCAGAAAGGGATGTGTTGCGACTGAACGCACCGAATGCAGAAGTAACAGGTAAGCAAAAGAAAGACCAAAGATCCCTGCGGCAGTTGCTGGTAAATATAGTTGCCAGAAAACCCAAGTCTGCCTCCCCTCAGACACCGGTACAGGACGTTATTATGACCATGACCTGTAACCATATTGATATGGTGCCCGTCCTCGATAACGACGATTTGGTGGGTATCATCACGACTACTGACCTGATAAAGCTCTTCTTCAGACTCGATAAAGTGATACACGAGCTATGCCCGGAATTGAAAAAAGTTGCGACACCTGTTGATATGGCTTCTGAAAGCTCAGCTAAAACCAAAATCTTGTCCTCATGGGTTTTTCGAGTCGTTCAAGAGATTATGACCGAGCAGGTAATTTCTCTGGAGCCTCAGGATAACTTAGCCAGAGCAATCGGAGTCATACAGGACGAAGAAATCAGACACATCCCAATAATGGATGAGCAGGAGAAATTTGTGGGCCTGGTCTCCGATAGGGACATTCTGCGGAATCTTCCTTATGCCGGCAGACGACCACCGTCACCGCCAAAGAGATTTCGAGAGCACCTGTTTACAACCGACCCATGGACAACAAATTTCCTAATGCCCCTCGAAAGCGTTATGGTGCGGAAGGTGTTACATATTCTACCCGGCTGTAGTGTCTGCGAGGCTGCGGATATGCTGTACACGAAGAAGATAAGCTGCCTTCCCGTGGTTGATGAGCAAGAAAAGCTTCGGGGAATAGTTACTGTAACCGACCTGATGCGAGCGTTGCTTACCGCCTATGAGCCGGCCGAGAAAGCCGCCCTAATCACAAGCCAAAGCAGCATCCGCTGACTTTCAGCTTTATACGACGCTCTTCCTCCCGTGTCATTCTGAACGAAGCTCAGCAAAGTGCTATTTTGGCTCGGCAGGATGGTTGAGCTTTTTTTCGAGCTGCCTTGCAAGAGATTTTATGTGTTCTTCAGAATCCGCTTCTCCGGGAAGGATTTTACTGGCTTTTTGTTGGGGGTTAATAATCGGTTTAACCAGTATCAATAACATCTTATGGTCCTTGATTTTGTCGTTGCTGCTAAAAATTACTCCAATGAGAGGTAGGTCCCTCAATCGTGGCGCACGTGGTTCTTTTTCTTGTTCGGTCATTTTCAGGCCGCCGATGAGCAGTGTTTTGCCATCGGGAATCAAACAGGGCATCTTTGTACTTACTACTTCGATCCGGGGAATCAGGTATATATACTTGCCTTTGTACTTACGTTCTTCGTAGCCGAGGAGCTGGCGAATCTCAAGTTTGAAATCGAGTTTAATGTTTTCGCTATCAAGTGTAAGTTCCGGCTTGAGCCAGATACGGGTGCCCAGTTCTACCTTATCTTTTTTTGGTTCCGGCTCATCGGAAGGCCGGTTCGGTTCGGCATAGCCCGAGATATAATGTATTGCACGTTGAATTGCAATCCGTGCCTCTTTACCTTCCAGTACTGTAACTCTTGGTGCGGCGAGCATCTTTGCACCCTGATGAGCCTGGACAGCTTTGAGAAGGAATCTGATATGGAGCTCATCAAGTATAAGGCTGTATGTTTCAGAGTTTGGCTCAGCGGCAGAGTCTGCGACAAAATGTTCTGACCACGCACCGGAGCTGTCCACGGAATTTGCGTCAAGGCCGATACTTTGAAGAAAATCCTCGCTCACCATCAGGAGCCGCGTTTCGATTAGGATTTCAGTCGCGCTGATACCCAGCTCCTTTAGTCTTTCAGGCTTCAAAAACTCAACATGGCTGTCGTTAAATAAAACATTCGTACCCTTTCTCTCTGCCAGCAGCGTCTTGTCATAAGCTACTACGAAATCGGGCCGGACTACTATCGTCTTTCCTTTTGCCAGATACTCGACATTTGCTAAAGTCCATTCAAATTCTTCTTCGTTTAAATACTCTCGCAATTCATGCAGCGAATCCGGATATTTGTCATCGTAGTCGTTCGCAAAGAGGAGCAGCGCGTGGCCTAAGTTGGATAGTTTCTTGGCTGATTCGACTCGTTTTTCAGCTTCGACAAATTCTTTGAGCCTTGCAGGTGTTAAGAATCCTACGTGACCGTCCAGGAATAATACGTTGGTGCCGGATTGTTCATCTATCTGTGTTTTGTCGTAAGCGATTGGGGTATGTGCCTGATTTGGTTGGTAAATTTTGTCTTTGCCGATGTATTCCACATTGTCTAAGATCCATTGGAAATCTTGTTCATTGGCAATGTAAGGTTTTAGTGGTTCCAAAGTGTCAGGTAATTTGTTGTCATGCTCATCGGCATACATAATCACAGCAAGGCCTAATTTTTTTAACTTCTCAGCAGATTCTGCTGATTTAGCCTTATACTTCGTATCGGTTTTCTCTTGTGAATCGGTGGCGGGGGTTATTATGGTTGGAGTTAGAATGAACAGCACCTCCGTTGCCTGTTCTTTGGTGTCCTTTACATTACTGTCAGTCTCGGTGCTTTTTCCTGTTTCTTTTAAGCCGCCGATTATCCGGCTTTCGCCGGGGCTGGTGCGCACCCGAGCAGAAATTTCGCGTGTGGTGACGATGGGTATCTGTTCTACACCTTTAGGTTTGGATTTTGAGCTGATGGCTGCTTCGACCTGCAGGGTTATGTGGCCATCCGCAGAAACGTGAGGGGTAATCTGAATCGAGTCTTCTATACTCCCTTGTGTGCTCAATATCTTTTGTGTGCTCAATATCTTTGCCGTTTTGCCGTTGATGACCTCAAGCACTGGATTCATCAAGATTTTCAGATAGCCCCTTGAAGTCAACATATCGGTGAGGGCCTTGAACTGGTCTTGCGTTACCCGTTTATTCTCGGCGGATTTTTCCCTAATTGCAGCCGTTGCCTCGGCAGCTTTTCTCAATATTACATCGACTTTTGAGTCCCGGAGACTTACTTTGTTGCCCAGGATGTTCTCGGCCACAATGGTTGTTTCCCTGTCCATTTTCAAATCGGTAAAAACTTCGACTACGAGGCAGTCAACCTGGATTATTGTTTTATCTTGATCAGATGGTGTAGAACTTTTTGCTATCGTAGGAAGAACAGTCAGAATGTCGTCGACCGATGGTTCTTTCTCTTGCTGACTTTCACCTGACCTATCATTCTCAACATGCACATCGATTTTCGAATCAGGCTGTTGGGAATCAGATTTAGTAGTAAAAGCAAGGGTAGTTGGTATCACCAGTGCTATTATCAACAGAATTGCGGCTGCTGCGGGAATCCAGCTAAAGCCGGTCTTGTCGGTTTTGTCTTTGCCGAGAAGACGGTATATACGTTTGAATAGATTGCCGCCGGTTGCTGCTACTGCTAATTGGCCGTGGCCGGTGCGGATTTCTTCCATTGAAGTCAGGGCCCTTGCATAACAAACCCGGTCGCCGGATATGCTCACGGCCAGATCGTCGCAGCAATTTTCTCTTTCGGCGCGAATCTTATGTGAGACCCACCACACGGCCGGATGATAGAAGCCGAGTATCTCCACGACCGTTTGCAGGATATTGAGAAGATAATCGCATCTGCGGATGTGGGCCAACTCGTGCGCTAAGATGGCCTCTAATTGTTCAGAACTTAGGCCGGTCAAAGCGCTGGCCGGGAGTAGTATCACCGGCCTCAGCCAGCCGACGACAGTGGGTATTTGAACTAAAGCGGATTCCATAAGCTGTACTGTCTGTTTGACTCTTAGTTTTTCAGCTAAAACTTTTAGTTTGCTGCCCAGCGTGTAATCAACCTGCTTAACCATTCTTCGTTTCAATCGCTGCAATTGTGTCCAGCCGCCCAAATGCCAGAGGGAAAGCCCGAATACCCCAACCAGCCATCCTGAAACTATGTAAGGTAACGCTGGCTCAAACACATCAATCGCGCGCTGTTTCCAGGAGACAGAAGAAACCGGAGTAACACTTTCAGGATGCTCCGGCTCTTCTACTATGATAGTTTCCACCGCGGGCATTCCTTCCGTTGCTAAAACAGTCGGTGCAGGCACCGGTTCGATATGCGCTGCCGGGTGCGGTACCGAAACAGGTACTAACTGAATGGTTATAACAGGCAATAGAACAATCAGCCCCAAAGCCAGACAGGCAAATATATAGCGCAGGTTAGCGGTGGATTTTCGCAATACTCTGAGCAGGATTGCCAAAAGTAATGCGGCCACGGCAGCCTGCCAGATAAAATGAAGCAGTGTCCAGCCAAGTTTTTGAATAATTTCCTGTGAAAGGACATCTTCCAAAATTATCATGATTATTTCCCCCTGAATTCATCAAGCATTTTTCTTATTCTTGCAAGCTCTTTTGCCGAGACCTTTTTGGCTGAAAGTGCCCGCATCACGAGTTTTTCCGCCGAGCCGGAAAACACTCTTTCGAGCAAATCGCCTACCAATTGCTTTTGGGTTCTTTCCTCTGTAAGCGTCGGCTTATAGATGTGCTTGAACTGAGATTCATCTCTACGTAGAAGCCCTTTTTCGGTCATTATCTGCATTAGCTTGAGGGTGGTGGTGTAGCCGGTATTTCCATCCTTGTTCATTGCTTCATTGACCTGGCGAACTGTGCTCGGTCCGTTGTCCCACAATATTCTCAGGATTGTCAATTCTCTGTCTGTCGGTCGTGAACTTTTGTGTCTTGCCATATTGGTTCTCCTGTAAATCTTTACTTTTAGCGTTATGCAAAATTGAGGTTAGGCATATATTATTTAAGAAAATTAGGTTTTTGATTTTCTTAAGTAATCAGATAGCTGCTTTCTGGGCAATAATTTATTGTTTGAAAAGAAAAAATTAAAAGACAACTTTTTCTTTTCAAAGTATGCCTAACCTCGATTTTGCAGAAGACTTTCTTTTTCTTTTATATCGGCAGAATATACGAATACTTTCGTATTTGTCAACGAAATAATTCGTAGTTTTTAAAAAATTTTTCAATGTCCTCATTTATGGCTTCAAAAATGCGCGAAAATAGGCCTCTACGCTGATTTCACGTAGAGGCTGTAATGCCGAAGAAATAAACAAACACCCCCGGAAGTTGACAGAAACGCTTAGTCCATGAAACGTGTCTCGATGCTGGATAACCGTGGAAATGGTGAGTAGTGAAATGGTGAGTTGTGAGTAGTCAATTAACCAATCACCAATTAACCATTTAACCAATTCTCTAATCTTTGGAATTCTTCTTCTTTTCCAGATGTTGAGCTATTTGTTTCAACTGTTCGCATACCTCTCTGTTCTGTTGAAGGAGGGCCTCAAGCTGTGAATGTATTGTTTTCGAGCCGAGGATGCTTTGGGCGAAGACCAGGAAAAACATCAGTGCCACCGCCCCGCCGATAGCGATAAAGCTCACGGCCCACAAAATCTTCTCTACAAGCTCGAGCAAACCGGCATCCATCCTACCGTAATCCTCGAATATAAAAAGCTGCAAACATCCACCCGTCCTACGACCACCTACCTACAATACCCAAAACTCACCTACCCGTCAAACCAAAATTCATCCTGAGCAGAGCCGAAGGGCTTGCCCTGAGCACAACCTGCTCTGAGCCTTGTCGAAGTGCCGAAGGGTCGAAGGGAAACCACCGCATTTTTAAATACTAAAAAAATCCTTGTCCTTTATACTTCAAGTGCTGTAATATACTCGATTCTGAAATTGTCCAAACTGGAACCTGCAAATAAGCTTTTTGGAGACTTTAAAAGTGGCTGATACCGGCGACATTCGCAATATTGTTCTTTTAGGGCACGGCGGAAGCGGCAAAACCTCCCTCGCCGAGGCAATGCTCCACAAATCCGGCGCAACGAACCGGCTCGGAAGCGTTGACGACAAAACAAGCATCTGCGACTACTACGATGAGGAAAAAAAACATCAGCATTCCATCCAATCGGCGCTCGCCCACATCAACCACGCCGGCAAGCTAATAAACATTATTGATACCCCGGGCTATCCTGATTTTATCGGCCCGGCTATCAAAGCGATACCCGCCGCCGAGACAGCGGTCATCGTTATTAGTGCGCCGGCCGGCATAGAAACCAACACCCGCAAAATGTTCCGATTAGCTGCAGAAGCTAACATGCCCCGCCTCATCGTCATAAATAAGATGGACGCCGAAAATGTTGCTTTCCCTGAGCTGATAAAAGGTATTCAGGAAACTTTCGGCTCGCAATGTCGCTGTGCTAACCTTCCCGCCGCAGACAAAGCATCCGTTATCGACTGTATCGAAAATGAAACCGGCGATTCACCCCTGATGGATGTGGCCCAGGCACATACCGAGCTAATCGAAAGCGTCATCGAGGCCGACGATGACCTAATGGAAAGCTACCTCGGCGGCGAAGAAATATCCACTGAAAAAATAGCTTCGGTATTCGTAGAGGCCTTAAAAGCCGGCACTCTTATCCCCATAGTTTTCACCGATGCCCGCAGAGAAACCGGCGTACAGGAGCTCCTGGATATTATCGCAAGATACACACCGTCACCTCGACAGGTAAAGCCCGTTCAGCTCAAAGACGGCGACAGCTTAACGGAACTGGCAGCCGACCCTGCCGGCCCATTGGCCGGTTTGGTCTTTCGCGTCAGCTTCGACCAACGCTCAAATATGAAGTACTCTTCAATCCGCATCTTCAGCGGCACCATTACCTCAGAGACTAATCTGTTGCGCAATGACGAAAAGAAGGGCATTCGGCCGGGACATACCTTAAAATCTCAGGGCGACGACAATAAAGAAATCAATGCCGGCGTGGCCGGTAACATCATAACTTTAGCCAAGGTTGAGGAGCTCAAAGTCGGCGACCTCATACACGATGGCAAAGCGGCCGGCAAATTCGAGCTGCCCCCGGTGCCCGAACCGATGTTTTCTTTAGCACTCGAGCCGGCCACAAGAGGGGACGAGCAGAAAATCAGTACTGCACTTGAAAAATTGTGTGAAGAAGACCCCTGCTTTAAGGTCAGCAGAGATATGCAGACAAAGGAGCTGGTTGCCAGCGGCCTTGGCGATTTGCATTTGCGGATAGTGCTCGAGAAGATGAAGAACCGCTATAAGCTGTCGATAACAACAAAGGAGCCGAAGATCCCTTATCGTGAGACAATCACCGCTAAAGCCGAGGGCCATTACCGCCATAAGAAGCAGACCGGCGGAGCGGGACAATTCGGCGAAGTCTATCTTCGCATCGAGCCGGCCGAACGCAATGCCGACCCGCCCCTGCAATTTAGCTGGGATATTTTCGGTGCTTCAATTCCCGGCCAATATGAGCCGGCGGTGGCTAAGGGCATTAATGAGGTAATGCAAAACGGCGTTGTAGCGGGATTTCCTTTACAGGACATTTCAGTTTCTGTTTACGACGGCAAACACCATCCCGTCGATTCAAAGGAAGTAGCGTTCCGCGCAGCGGGCAAGGGTGCATTTACCGACGCCGTTCAAAAAGCAAAACCCGTCTTACTTGAGCCGATAGTCAATATTGAAGTTACAGTCCCCGCCGAGAACATGGGCGATATCGCCGGCGACCTGGCCTCCAAACGTGGAAGGGTCCTTGGCCAGGATATGTTGGCCGGAAATTTCATTATCATTAAAGCCCAGGTGCCGTTGGCCGAAGTTACGCAGTATAACAGCCAGCTCAAAAGTGTTACCGGCGGACGAGGCAGCTACTCGATGACACTCAGCCATTATGAAATAGTTCCCCCCAACGTCCAGCAGCAAATCGTCGCCGCCTACACAAAACAAAAACAAAGCGAATAACTGTCAGCTCAACGAAACGAAAGATTATTAGTATTCCAAATCAAATAATAGTGTTATTTCACTGAAACTCTATCCACCACTCTTCCCAATCCCCCCAAACTCCCACCTGGTCTACCCAGCCGCAGTCGTTTCCTTCACTTACGCTATAATCTTTTACGTATCGCCATTCCAACGTATGCGAACCCGAAGCAGTAATCGTGTACGTCATCTGCTGCCAGCCCTCTGTTCCACTGATTCGGTCCTGCAATGAGCCGTCAATGTAAAACTCCAGATAGTCATAACCGCCCTCAGAAGATACCTTCCAATAGAAGCTCACCACTCCCGCCCCGCTAACCGTCGTCTGCATCCACGAGTCCTGGTTGTCCGAGATACCTCCGCTCTGGGCTGCATCTCCATCGTAATAAGAGATCGTGGTCTGGGCGAACCAGTCCGCACTGCCATCTGTAGTGAAACTCAAAGTTGTGTCCAACGCCTCGGAAAGGTCATAAGCAGATACGGCCCCACTCAGCAGGAAAACTAATATTGATGCCAACATTGTCCTTCTCATCATTTTACCCTTTCAAAAATTGCTGATATTCCAGCATACCACATGATGTACGCCTGATATCGCTCTATCTAAGTAAACAGCAACCCTCCTTGGGTGAGCGAACATGCCCTACCTCCTGCTTAATCATTACAGAACTATCTCCAAATCACATCATATGCCTTCCAGGCCAAAAAAGCAAGTAAAAAATGGCCTCAAGCTCAGGAATTTTTGGAGATTTTTCAGAGATAGATTCAATTCAAGGCAGCCCCCATATTAAAAAACGGCGTTAAAATTACCGTGTAATTGTGCCGGCTCTAAGCCATAATCTCAGAAAAGGCTTAACCGCGTACTGCTTCGGTTAGCTTTGGGGGTTTGTTTAGCCATTTGGCCTTTTTTACGCGTTTTTGAGGGCAAAAACGGGGTATTAAAAAAATTTCAAAATTTTTTATTTTTTTGTTGACAAATACTATGATGCGTAGTACTTTGGAGCGAAGTAGCATTTATCAAGGTTTGTTTTATGATATGGAGGTTAATGTTATGAGTGGTAAGTTGCTTGATGATTTGGGGCAGTTACAGCGTGCGGTAATCGAGGTGGTCTGGGAGCTTGGTGAGGCGAGTGTCCACCAGGTGCGCAAACGGCTGGCCCGTAAGAAAAAGCTCGCCTACACGACAATTCTTACAGCAATGCAGAAGCTGGAGAAGGCCGGCTGGCTGCGACATCGCACTGAGGGGAAAGTCTATATCTATACACCAACGCGGACCCGCGAAGAAGCCGGCGCCAATTCGGTGCACAAATTTATGGAGCGAATGTTCGATGGGGATGCCCTTTTGATGTTTCAGCATCTGATGCGTCAGAGCAAGCTCAGTGATAAGGACCTTCGAGAGCTTCGGAAAATGATTGACCAGAAAAGAAAGGAGAGCAAAAAATGATACGCGAACTATTCCTAAGTGACTTTTCGTTGTCGAGCTGTGTATGGCAGAGCACGATTTTTATTGTGGTCGGCCTTGTGGTCAGCTTCATCCTGAGGCTTCGCTCGGCAAGGGCACATCAGGTGCTGTTTTTAGCGATGATTGCAGCGGTAATTGTGCCGATTATGAGCATATTGGTAAAGCACTATGAGCTGGGTCTGTTTGTAGCTGAGCCGGTCGTAATCCAATCGCCGGCCAAAGACTGGGCCACAGCAAGTGATTATGATCCACCTGGCGTCCTGTTGGCTGAAAATATTGAGCATAAGCCGGGTCCTATTGATGAGATTTTACCATCCACAATGGCTGTTTCAGAAAGTGCCGAATTCCCCTGGCGCTCGGTCATGTTGTACGTGTGGATCGCGGCAAGTTTGATTTTGGCTGCCCGATTGCTTCTTACATTTGCATTAGGCGTTCGCCTGCTTGGCCGGACGCTGCCTCTGGAATGTGAGAGGATTGAAGAAGCGCTGCATTTGGCCAGAGCGAAACTTGGAATTGATAAAGATGTAAAGGTTCGCAGCAGCCGGGGCGTTCGCAGTCCTGTGATATGGTGCTGGAGACGCAGGCCCGTTTTGTTAGTGCCGAGCGCAGCCGGGCGACTTGATAATGGAGTTGACTGGGCCGGAGTGCTTTGTCACGAGCTGGCGCACTGGAAAAGGCGGGACCATATCAGCGGATTATTAGCAGAGCTGGCAGTGTGTATCTTGCCGTGGCACCCGCTTTTATGGTGGGCAAAGTCTCGGCTGGTCAGATTAAGCGAGCAGGCCTGTGATGACTGGGTCGTAGCCATCGGCCAGCCTGGCACAGATTATGCAGAGTCACTGCTTGATTTGACACCCGGCGGGCAGATGGCGTTTGTGCCGGCAGTGGTAAGCAGCAAGAGAGGCCTGGCCGATAGGATCCGCCGCATTCTGAAAGATAAATGCGGCAACCCACGAACCGGAGCAATATGGGCCTCCCCAGTTGAACAGGAGATTGCGGATATGAGTACATGCGCTGCTCATTGTGTGTTTACTCTGCAACGACGGCTTCGGTGAACCCAAGTCTCTACGACCTGCCGAAGTTTATTCGCCATGTAAAACAGATTTGAGGAACTCACCGTTGGCATGCGCTACGATTGGTAGTTAACCCACAGAACCACGTTCCGTTCGGCCAAGATGTGCATCACGTGGTGCTTGCTATTCAGCGGTGCATCGTAACCACTGGCAAAACGCAGGATGGTTTTTCCTTCTATCATGATCCTATTTATACCTTTATCTGGTGAGGCGGCCTGGCAAGAACACATAGGATCCAACCGTTAAGAAAATTAAGCCAATTTATTGATCTAACAACGTGATGATACCGACACGCAAGCCGGTACAACAGCGGGCAGAACCGCAGAGCATAAGGCGACTGGTCCAGATACTCGAATTTCTGCAGCTTAAGACCTGCATTAGCAGCCAACCGCACGAGTTGCCGTTGGCTGTTCGCTCGATAGAATGTGGGGAACGTATCCATTTCATCTCTGCCTTCAGTGGCCCTCACAACCTTCGCGTGAAAACGATTGGGCATCAGTTTGGCCGCCACTGACACGTAGTCGTGCTTGCTTGGCGTCAGCAGCACTGCTTTACCCCCTGGCTTCAGCACTCTGTGAAATTCTTGAAATACCTTGGCGGGCTTTTCAAGATGTTCCAAGACCGCACAAGAAGTAATCACATCGAACTTCTGATCGCCAAACGGCATCTCCTCTGAACCGCCTTCAATAACCTCAACGCCCTCAGGGACCGCTGATCGATCTGCTCCAGGATCTATTCCACAGACTCTCGCCCCTGTCGATAACCACTTCTCTGCCATGGGAAACGCCCGCCCGCACCCAACATCCAACAAGCTCATACCATGCCCTATCAGATCCAGCACTATGCTCTCATACTCATGGTATGGGCCTTGATAACCTGCCCTGCCTTCGTAGTAGGCAGATATAGTTGATTGTTTCTTGCTTGTCGAGTAAACCCTAAGGACTTCCGCCATATTTGAACTCCTTGCTAAAAAACAACCTTGGGGCCGCATCTTGATTAGCGCATTAAGCTTGTTTTTTTGAATTTGATATTGCTTGCTCAAATTTTCGACTTTTATCGCTGCATTCATAAGTTCTATATAATTTTTCACCACGAAGAACACGAAGAACTTATAAAACCATTTTTTGTCAGACCCTCAGTGGGGGGCAGGCAAGATATTTTATATTTTATCCTGTCCCTCCTGTTAACTTGAGAGTCCAAAGTTTTTTTAACGCCTTGATATTCTTGTTGTTGATTCATTCGTGACGTCATTCCGGCGAAAGCCGGAATCCAGAATAATTTCAAGAGGATAATGAATTTGGATGCCGGATCGAGTCCGGCATGACGGCAGAACTTTGGACTCGGTAGTCCCTACAAAACAATGCAGGTTCTAAAAATCAGTTACTTGCGAGGTATTGGGACTGTAATGAGATATCTCCAGTTCAGTGGAAAATTTGTAAGTCCCATCTGCATCGCTGGTGTATTATGGTGATACTTTTTTATAAATTTCTCGTTTTCATTGTTAATTCGTAGTCGTAAGCTCTTATGAAATTGTATGTAATTATAGTTGAATAAGTTAATCCACATTACATTAGTAAAATTTAGTTTGTTCTTGCAATACCCCAGGGTTTTTCTCTGAAGATAGGAGATGTGTTGCCTTAGGGTAAGGTTCAGTCTCTCAATAAATGAGGTGTTTTGGCTTTTTCCGGGAAAATCTTTTGCAGTACCTTTCACAAAATATTTTTTAACTGTTACAAGCCGACGCTTTATTCGGCGCTTAACAATTTGCAGGTAAACATAAGGAATATCAGACATGATGTTTTCGAGCGCTTTTTTGTAAGCCGCTAATTTATCTGTAGCAACCTTTAGTATATTATCTTTTCCCCATCTGCCCAACTCTGTAATGCCCTTTACTAAACGGTTTGCAGTGTAAATTGTTCTTGAACCCAACTCGAAACCGATCCAGAATTTTGTTGTGGATTCAAGAGCGATAAAAACCCATAATTGTTGATTTTTATTTTTAAGGTAAGACCATAGTTCATCCATCTGGAGGAATAAAATGGTAAGTCCAATAGTAAAACAGAGAAATCGGTGAAATTGATGGCCTTTTTGTCCAATAGCTTTTTGCCATTGTTCAATGGTCCTTCGATCTTTTTGAAGCACATCAGCAATTGCATCAGTGGCAAGGCCGTAAGAGCTTAGCTTTGCCGTCTGCTCATATTCTTTAAAACTGCCATGCTTTCCAAAAAGATCGGAATGTCCGGTTTCCGAGAATCGATGTTTGCCACCATTACAGTAAAACATTTGTCTTGGCTCAGAATCGGATTTTGTTGTATAAACACCATCCTTGGTAATTGTGTTCTCGGTTGATTGATAATATTTGCAGCTTTTTCTGGAACAAAAAAGTGTTAATGCTGTATTTTGCATGGTTGCGATCCTTTGAATAGAGTTTTAACCATGCTCATACAAAATATATTGCTTTTGGTCTATAACAATCTTAATTTTTAGCAAAAATCTTTTTTATTCATGTTTTCAGAGACACTTTTTAATCACCTGCATTGTTTTGTAGGGACTACCCAAAATCCCGTGCAGCCTCTCTGCGCGAAAGCACATCTTTGAAAAACCGGTCATGGGGATTGGAAATTTCGGTCATTTGTCATGGTCCTTTGCCGAGTTGATAAAATGTAGTTAGTCGTCCAATTATATTATATGTTTTTTATCACAACCCCTGTTCATCAATGCCGATGAACTTCTAATGCACATCCAATA
>JAIVYN010000087.1:0-13777 GCA_048635425.1 Candidatus Aegiribacteria sp. | reverse complement strand
GTTGGTTTTTGGGTTCATTATCGAGCGAGCCATCACATTGTATGGAGTGGCTGCAGGGAAAGCCTCCGTCCAGTCATTCTTCAAGCGCGTGGTGATGGCGATCCAATCGAATGATTATGAGAGCGCTCTCGCCGCCTGCGATAAGCAGAGAGGCACCATCGCCAACATCCTGAGGGCCGGAATAGAGAGATTCAACATCGTAAAAGACGATAGCTCGATGAATTTCGAGAAGAAGATCTCCGAGACCCAGAGAGCGCTCGAGGAGGCCAACGCTCTGGAGGTTCCGCTTCTGGAGAGAAACCTGATAGCTCTTTCGACAATCGCGTCGGTCGCCACTATGGTGGGGCTTCTGGGAACCACGATCGGTATGATCAGGGCCTTCGCGGCCACCGGTCACAGGACCGGCGGCGTTATTAACGCCGAAGCGCTGGCTATCGGCATTTCCGAGGCGCTGGTTAATACAGCCGGCGGTTTGGCTAGCGCCATTATCGGTATTGTGGCCTACAACTTCTTCGTCAATAAGGTCGATGCTTTCAACTACACCATTGACGAAGCTTCCTACGAGGTAATACAGCTTTTGAAGGAAAAGGAAGGCGAGTAAGATGGCGAGCAAAAAAAGGAGAATCTCTATTGTTATCGACATGACCCCAATGGTCGATATCGCTTTTCTCCTTTTGATTTTCTATATGGCCACCACTCAGTTTAAGCCACCGGAGAAACAGCATGTTTCCCTTCCATCATCGACTTCCCAATTTCAGGTGCCGAATAAGGATCTGATCAATATCACCGTAAACGAGGATGATGAGATCTTTCTGGAATATATCACCAATTTCGTCGCCTCGAGTGATACGGTGATCGAGGGCAATTTCATAGCCAAAGACTCCAGCACCATCATCCGCGATTATATCGATGTTGACGCCCGTACTTTAACTGCTGAATTCATCAAGGTGCAGGCCAGATTCCTGGCCAAGAGGGTCAATCCAATCGTAATCGTAAAGGCGGACAAGGAAGCAAGATATGGCACGGTTAAAAAGGTTATGAACGCAATGCAGGATATCAATATCGACCGAATTTCCTTGATGACTGAAATTAAAAGAACACAGATGGCAAGCGCCGCTGAGCCGGCTGGTTAAAAGGTGAGGTGATATTATGGCCGGAGCAGATATTGGCGCAGGAAGACCCGAAAAAAAGAAGAAGAAAAGTAAGAATCAAATCGCACTCAATCTCAGTAAGAGCGTAAGCGGTTTAATTTGTTCGCAGAAGATTTCCTGCTACGATACACCTGCCGAATAAGTCCGCCGTGCGTGAGCACCCTTTACCAGCAACTTTGTTTTCTTTGTATCCCCAACCAGCTCCATATGTCCGCAATCAATGCAAATGTTAGCCTTAACACCAATATCAGCAGATTTATTTTTTAGAAATTTGGACTTTTTGGGGCGAAAACCTACTCTCCTGTTGGATTGGATTGAACCAGGCTCAAGATTCTTGCTGCCACATCTTAAACATCTCTTTTCTTCACTCATAGTGCAACCTCCATCTCAAATCTCTCAGATAGCTCTGCGCAGCTAAGGTGCTGCCTACACAGTTCTTTCTAATTTGCGGATGCTCAGGACAAGTCTTTTCCTTTTATTATTTCGGTCATTTTCATATATAGCCTTATTGTGTTTTTTGTAGTTTGGCAATCAAAGCAGAACGGGGTGACATGGCATTATAAAAAGGAGTATTTTCGGACTAAAAAAAAGACCCAAAAAGTTGTAGAGAGAGTCAGACATGGTTGATTTTTTTTTATCGAAAGCCGCGTGGAGTATGTGGGATTCTACAAAGAGATTTAGAGCTTATCCGAATAACCGCCTCGTTATGAGGCCGAGCGAAAAGGCCGCAGCAGCTTGCTTTACCACCAGAAACAGGGATTGCTATTCTGCTGCCAGAACCAGCGGTGTTCCATTTCATTGAAATTCCGCCACTGCACGTGCCCGTCAACGAACAGGCTATTTCCGCCCGCAGGCCGTGAGCCTCTTCTCAGATGGTTCGTTCTGTCATAGACTTGCCAGCGTGACCAGCATCCACCGGTCGCCTTAGTGAAGTCGGACTGTAACCGGTCCGGCCCATTGCTGGCGGTCACGTCGGCGATCAGCTCCACAGTTGCGGCAGACCTCTTCGTTGCAGTAACAGTTCTCACCCATTCCTTATGCTTATTGTTGGGGCTCATGGGCGGATTCTCTCTGCCTCTGACCGTATCAATGAACCAGAAGTATCCCATAATCCTATGATAGTTTTTGCGGGTCGATTCACTCTGCGGCTCGGGCTGAGGGTAGCTCTCCGGCGTCCCGGCCGAAAGGTTCTCTCCGTAACGCCAAAAGATGATATTGTCTCTCTGGGCCCACGATGGACAGTAAAAGATATGTCGGTCGAAGGCACCCGTCTTCAGGATGATATCTGTTGTCCAGTATGAAACATCAAACAACCAGCGATCCACCTCATTAAGAGGCAGCTTGCCGTCGCTGTCATTGGCATACAAGAACAAGCCCAGTCCCATGTTCTTTTCATTTAGGCCGCAAACAGTTCGTCGGCTCTGTTCCCTGACAGCACTGAGTGCCGGCAAGAGTATGCCCATTAAAAGGGCAATAATCGCAATCACTACGAGTAGTTCGATAAGTGTGAATCCCGTTAGAAATCTTCCGCTTTCCCGATAAGGATTCCCAATTTCTAACGGAGTGAATATTCTTCTTTCATACATATCGCACCAATACTGCCAGAATCTCTCACAAAACGCTAATTCAGCACTATCGCCAAGGCCTCGCTTCTTCGTCACTGACATCTTCCATCTTTAATGGAGTGGTCCAGAGATAAATAGTATGCTTATCATACTCATTATCAGAATTAACCTCAACGACCTTGTCAGGCTTTACTCCCCTCATATCGAAGTCGTGTGAGACAATTCGCGAACCGGGCTTGAGTTTCTTCAACTGTGGAATCAGCTTCACGTTCAGTTCCGGAAGCAGGTAGAGCGTGATTACGTTTGCCTTGCTAAGGTCCAAAGTAAAAATATCCCTCTGCTCAATTTGAACCAGATGACCGACATTGTTCTCTTCCACATTTGCCAGCGACTCTTTCACCCTTTTGCGGGCTATGTCGTAGCCCACAGCTTTACATCCGTATCTCTTGGCCGCCGTAACCACGATTATACCGTTACCGCAACCAAGGTCATAAAGCAAATCGTCCTTTTTGACCTCCGCCAGTTCGAGCATCTTGTCCACCGCCACTTGCGGAGTGGGAACAAAAATGACATCCGGCTCCCGAAATGGCTTCCTGGTTTGACCACTTCTTTGCTTGGCCGGCGACCGACGTATTTTTTGGCCTGTTACCTTTCGGGTGCCTCTGGAACTGGTCAGCTCCCCGGTAAGCTTCCTGCCGTCCAGTTGGCCTGCAAAGCTTATTTCGTATTCTTGCTCGCTGAACTCCAGTACTGTCTTAAACGCCACCTTGTTATTATCAAGATCGACCTTTTTGATGGCGATTGCCCCTAATATGCCGCTCAAATCGGGATTAACCCTCAGCAGTTGTTTCCGATTGCCGCGTTCTGATGTGATTTCAAGCTCCCACTGGCCCACAAGGGCAGCACCAACGCGTTTTCCTTTTGCTGTAATGTCACCTCGTTCCGACGTAATTGTGCCGGAAAGCGTATGACCCTTGATTGTTCCCGCGAAGGTCGATTCCCACTGCCGATTTTTGATTTTGCTCTTCCGCTTGAATGACAGCTTGCCGCCTTTGAACTCCACGTTCGTGATCTCATGTTCACCCCATTGGCTTTGCCAGTCCGCAGCGAGTTTTCCCCCTTCGTCCGCCTTGACTGTGAGCATTGCGCTGAACTCCCGCTCACCCATCTTGAGATTAGTCTCCCAGTTTCCCATTACCATCGGCATCCGTTTAAAGCGTTTGCCCTCGACATCAAACTCACCGCTGTCACTCGATAGGAGCCCTGAAAGTTTTCCACGCTCTATCAATCCCTCAAAGTTCATCCTGGTTTCACTATCGCCGAATCGAGCGGACCACGCGAAACTGAGCTCTTTTCCTTCATGCTTAATATCTTTCAGCTCGCTGACTCCCCAAAAACCAATCCACTTACCAGCAAGCCTGCCCTCCTTGTCCTTGGAAAACGAGACAATCGACGCTATCTGCTCGCCATTAACGTCCACCTTGACTTGCCAGTCTCCTGTAATCCCTCTCTTTGCTCGTCCAGCCTGCAACCCCGCCAGGGGCGTCAGCAAAACTATAAGAGCAAGAAACCAGACTGTCTTGTGAGATGTTAGCATCTTCATTACGTATTCCTCCAAATAGAAAGATTGTTTAGCCCCCTGTTCTGTACTTCATCGATAACCCAATGTTGTATATCATCTTGGTATAAAATGAGCTCACATACAACTCTATAACAGTTTTACTCCCTACGTCCTCAAGGAGTGTAAACTGAGATTTCCCATTTATCCCTTCTCAGCGACTCTGCCTAATCTTATTCACAATATAATATCAAAACTGCCTCGAAGATTCAAACTTTTTTGCCACCCTCATCGCACATAAGCAGAGTAGTCAATTTACAGCGTTCTGTGTCTTCGCAGTCAAATAACAGGACCGCCCTGGGCCTACAGAACCCACGGGCTGCGCATCGGCCTGCTCACAAGACCTTCAGCCTCGCGATCATTCACGAACCGCCAGCGCTTCGGGTCCCACTTCAAGGGCCGGTTCAAACGCGTGACAATTTCCCCCAGAAGGCAGATCGTCACCGAGCTGCACCCAATCTCAACATCGCAGATGGGACGCTTGCGACTACGAACGCAGTTCAGAAAGTCCCCTCGATGGTCCGTGTTTTCGTAGAGGTGCACGTCATTGGGCTTCATCCTGAGCGTCAACAAATTATCAGAGGACGCCCATATCCTGCCCCGGCTCACCCCCACCCAGCCTTTGTCGCCGATGAACTGTACGTCACCCTCGTTTGGGCCGCGTTTCTTGATCAGCGGAATCCCATTGGCGTATCGGAACGTAAGACCGTCGGCACTGGGGCCGGAACCGGGCGTAATCTCAATCGGTCCATTACCATCCATGCCCATACCCCATTGGGCGATATCAAAATGATGAGCACCCCAGTCGCTCATATGACCCGCCGAATACTCACGCCATGACCGCCACGCAGTGCCGAAGCAGTCATAGCTGCCGCTGACGCGCTTCGAATGGTAGCTCGCTTCGGGCGCCGAACCCAGCCACATATCGAAATCGAATCCCTCCGGCGCAGGCTCGCTCCCTAAAGGACACGGACGAGAGATGCCGCGCACCTTCGCATACACCTCTTTGAGCTCACCTAAGTACCCGTTACGGGCAAGTTCGCAGGCATGGCGAAAACGCCTGTCCGAGCGCTGCTGGCTGCCCGTCTGGAAAACCCGGCTGTACCGACGCACGGCCTTTACCATCTCCCGCGCCTCGTAGATAGTCCGAGCCATGGGCTTTTCGCTATACATATCCAGACCTGCTTTCGCTGCCGCAACCGCCGCCAGGGCGTGCCAGTGGTCCGGCAGGGAGATGACGACCGCGTCCAGGTCCTTGTGCTGAAGAAATTCACGGAAGTCATTATATCCCTTGACGCCCTTATATGAGGCCACCCCTTTCTTTTTGGCGTATATGTTCTCAATGACCTTCACACTTGGCTCGCGACCGCCCATACGATTTCCCGCATAGTTCGTCCCGGCACGGTTGACATCACAAACCGCAACGGCCTGAACATCTGACTTACCCGTAAAGCTTCTCACGTGCCCCGAACCCTGGCTGCCGGTGCCCCAATACCCAATTACAATCTTGTCCGATGGGCTCACCCCCCCTGCTCCCAACGCCGAGGCCGGGACAAAATAAGGCAAGGCCACAGCCCCCGCCGTAATTGCAGATGTCTTTAGAAAGTCACGTCGCGTTACTGAATGACGGTTCATGCTCAAATCCTCCATTATGCAATTCAAACAGGCAATATTTTGTGTTCACGATTCGCTGTGTTTATACCAAAATCCCGACCGTTGGTCAAGTTGTCTTTTTTTCAAACTTTGGTTTTTTTGATGTCTTTTCGGGCCAGATTCAATCTCACCATCAACGTTCTTTCACGTCATAACACCAGAGCGTGTCGTGATAGCGGATGTAGAGCCGGCCATCGTGCACAACCGGATGCGCCCAGGCATCGCGTACCCGACGCGTAACCAGGCTAAAACGACCGACGACATCAAGACTTTCGCTCCCCGGTTTCAATAGGGCCACGGTGCCGCTCTCGTCGAGGCAATAGAGCCGTCCGTCCGCGTAGATTGCCGCTCCCGTAGTGAGATTCTTGAGTTCGTATTTTGTTTGACCTGTCTGCCAATCGACACCAAACCACCGCTTGGACTTCTTATAGCCGGAAGCGAACAGGGTACCGTCAACGAGTACCGCCCCGCCGGTTACCGTATCGAGTGGCGAGGTCCACAAATGCTCTGCGGCGATGCCCTGCCCATCCGCGCTGAGGCGGTAGAGCCTGCCGAGCTCGGCATAAGGAGTTACGTAGAACACACGACCGGAACCGTACACCGGTGTGGCAACATTGACTCCGTGCGGGTTTCGCAATGGGACAGTCCAGAGCAGCTTGCCGGTATCGGCATCGACGCCGAAGCCATGCGCTGAGGAGCAATTGGCAATCACCCGGCGTCCGGCATACCGGAACAGGATCGGTGAACAGTGTGAGGTGCGGTCCTCGCCAAGTGGCTCAGTGGTCCACACCGTCTGGCCATTCCGCTTGTCCAGCGCGGCCATCAGGGCCTTTTTCCCACCAGGCGTGACAATGACCCGCGCACCATCCACCAACAGACATTCACTCAACGCCCAGGTGATGTTCCGGGCGCTGAACCGCTTTAGAATATCAACAGCCCAGAGTTCCTTACCCGAGCCTGCGTCCAGGCAAGCCAGCCGCCCATGCGCGTTCAAGTGATACAAACGTCCTTCGGAGAAGACACAGCATGCTCGTGCCCCGGGGTAAGGCCCCTTCCACGCCTTTCCGTTCTTCGCCCGCCACTGTTCAGTGCCGCTGCGGTCGAACGAAAACACAACCATATCTTTACCCACGTCGCCGGTAATGTACAGCCGCTCACCGACAACAATCGGTGAGGACCATCCGGTTCCCAGACCTTCGACCTTCCACAGAAGCTTCGGCCCACTTGCAGGCCAAGTCGAGAGCAGACCTTTTTCATCAGAAATACCATCGCGGCGCCGGCCGCGCCACTGGGGCCAGTCCTGCTCTTCTGAGGCAATGGGCTCGTCGGCTAAGTTAGCAAATACAGGACCTGCCCAAAACATAACCACTACTATTGCCAACAGAAGAATTAATTGCCGCTTCATTCTGAGTCCTCCTTAGAAGTCAACGTTCTTAGATGGTTCGATTGTTTATATTGCAAGCAGCTCGAAGACATTCATCCACAGCCCAAAGTAGTCTGATAATGGAAAATAGTACCCCTCAAGAGGTGCCTTCAGAATGAACAACAACTGTCAGTTGAGTTTGTCATCTTTCCAGTATTTGGTACCAGCCACAGTCGCCTGCAAAGCCAGACCGGACTTTGTCATCGAGAATACCTCGATCCCGGAGATGATATCTCCCTCTCCGCTCAGTTCGCCTCCCGTCTCGCCGGCTTTGGCCGCAGCATCTGCGTGGGCACCAAAATCCCAACCGCTTTCCACAAAATTATTAAGCGTGGTCTTGTCCCTGAATATCATAACAACACGATAATCCTTTACACCCAATCCAAGACCGATACCACCTAATGCCATCTTCATATAGGTACGTTTTCCGGTTGCATTATCAACGACCACGCCATAACCGCCTCCGGCGCTCGCGAAAATCAAATTGACGTTGGCATTACTGAAAGTACCGTAGCCGGTGGCCTTCGCAATCTTCTCTTTGGTCCCGGGGGCTTCCCTGTACAATCTTTCAAGGGTTTCCTTTTCCATGTCCATCACGACCTGCCGCTTTTCAACGACCGTCAGATTCCCCCCGGGTCCACAGCCTGCTATTGTTGCAATGATTACCACGCTGAGAATAGTTTTTAATAGTGTGCTCTGCATTTTCTTCTCCTTATTCTACACAGTTCAATAGGGACCGGACGACAATCGCCGGATATCCGGCACATTGTGCCTTCCGGATTTTGAAATGTCAACTGAGATTTTCCTTTGAGTTAAGCTTACGTTGTTATTAGTGCTTGATTATTTCACTGACAATTTCAACTATTTTTCTTCACCCTGAGCGGCAAAAAATCTTTATCAATCGGATACCCCTCAAGACAAGTCTGTCGTCTAAATGGCCTCTGAGACCCTTAAATTTGAAAGATGAGAGGGATTCTGTTAGATTATGTGGATCGGCTTGGGTATTTATAAAAGGGCTGCAAGCAGTTGCTCACAGCCCTTTAGTCAGGTACTACGATTTTGTGATCAACTTTATTTTTTCCGGGTCTACAATTAATTCCACATGCCCGCAGTCAAAACACATGATGGAGCTAACAGGAACTCCCGTAGTGAGGAACGAACTAATTTTGGCGTTTTCAGGACAAGAATAGATTTTTCCGGTGGATTGGAAGTTACCGGCTTTAACATTGGTGCCACCACATCTTAGACATTTCTTTTCCTCATTCATAATGCAACCTTTCATCTGACATTTTCCAAAGAAACTCCACACAGCTACGTTGCTGCCACCGCAATCCTTTGTTATTTGCGGATGCTCAGGACAAGTCTTAGCTCTTTTTCATTTCGGTCGTTTCTATATAAAGCCTTAGTACGTTTCTTGTAGTTTGGCAATCAAGGCAAAATGAGGTGATATGACATTGTAAAAAAGAATGTTTTCGGACTAAAAAGGAGACTCCGAAAGCTGTAGAGAAAGTCAGATACGGACGATTCCTCTTAAATTGAAAGTTGATGGGCGCTTTTACAGAAACAATGTTATACTAACTACGGCCAAAAATGAAAAAACCAGGACGCCAGCCAAAATAAATGCACTCACGGCTATTTTTGGGACAACACGCGGCACTTCCAGTAGTGTTGCTATTCTCTGCCTGCGTTTGTAAGGCAGAACTTCCTCACGGATATACCGTTTGACGTTGGATTTATTTATCCTGTATTCGACCTGATTAAGCTGAAGACCAAGCCTTTCGGCCACTTCTGGATTACACAGGCTCTCAAAGTATCTCATAAAAACGATATCGAGCTCACGTCTGGTCAGCGGTTCGCTTGGGTCTGTTTTTTGAGCCATCTTTCTTTGCTGCTCCAATTTGATTCTTGAGAAGCCGTATTCCTATTGTAGTGCCCATTCTGGCTGGAAAGTACTTCGAGAAGAGCCAGGAAAGATTGACTCTTCAAGACAGGCTTGACACTCTTTTGTAAATGAGGCTTAGCGGGGTAGCTGAGCTTGTTAAATGGGAAATGTCGGAGTAAAAATATTTTCATATATTCTCCTCCCAAAGACTGCCCTTGCCCCCCTTTTTTATACTTCTTTTACATTTTTTTTACGCCTTCTGAGTCATCCTACAAGGCATACACCAATCCTACGATGGTAACCTACTTACCAATTCTAACGCACTGACAAACCGCTTCAGCGCTCATACCTTGCCCAGGGCCAAGCGCCGATATAGAAATCTCCTCGTGAGAAAGTGTGTCAGGAAGTGCAGCGATCCTTTTTTGGTACTTCTCTTCCTTAACACTACTCCACAAAAATCCATTATATACATTTAAAATAAGGAAGTCAAGCAGAAAATCCGGAAATAATAATTTGTTACCGAAATATGACCTTAAAAGTGCGTTCTAAGCCTCTGGAGGGCCCCCACCAGCTGTAATGCTTCAGTCGGATTCGAAATTCGACATTCCTTGTTCGATACCTAAGGTTCACCAGTGGAGATTTCGATATTTACTGCCTTCCCCCCTTTAATTCTGCCCTTTTCTCATCTGACATACAATCACTTAACTTTTCCAACGCCTTCATAAATCTTGTGCGTGTATCACCGGTCTTTTGTTCACCCCAATTCAGAAGAAGCTCTCCCAAAGCTTTTACGTTTTTTCCAAAAACAGAAACCATTTCACCAGCACCAAACAATGCACGCCATCTATCTTTATTTTGTCCGGTCATATCCAGTTTTTTCTTTTTGGGACTTGCAGCGTCGCTAACTTCCATAATAATCTGTTCCATCGTTTTGTTTACATCATCCGTAGGTGTTATTTGATAACACACTGACCAGCATTTTACTTTTAGAATTTCTTGGCTAATTACTCCTCGCTCAGCTTGCGTAACGACTTCTTTGACCAGCATTCTTTTACCCATCCCCGCCTGGCAGACAACTAAAACAGCTTGTTCCTTTGGGTCTTTAAGAACTTCTTTGAACTGCTCAAGCTCGGCCTTCCTGCCGACAAATATTTTCCCCTCGGCCATCTTTCATTTCCCCGATTCTTAAGCTGTATTCTAAGGTCATATATATTATTTAAAACTCTCTTTTTCCTCTGACGAGATACGCTTCTCGATTCACGAGATACGAAATAAATCCGCCAAAACATTTTACTTGTACAATCTCCGTAAGGCAAGCACCATTCAACCAATTCCAATTTCTCAATTCTAAATCCCTATCCCAAACCTCACACTTTTATATATGCTCGTAGTCCTTTTGACTAATCAAAAGGACTAGATGCTTTTTCACTCCACTTATCCAGCCCGACCAAAGAAAAATGACATTCTCCATTCCACTTCTAAATCCCGCCGCTAAATCCACAAACACATTTTACCAACATAATCCGCCTCATTTTCCCCCTGATGCACCACAAATCCACCAACTCACTTTACAATCTAACTCCAGCCAACGCAAGCACCATTCACCCAATTCCAATTTCTCAATTCTTAATCCCTATCCCAAACCTCACACTTTTATATATGCTCGTAGTCCTTTTGACTAATCAAAAGGACTAGATGCTTTTTCACTCCACTTATCCAGCTCCGCCAAATAAAAATAATATTCCCCAATCCAATTCTAAAAACCGACTTTGAATCCACCAAACAAAACCGCAATCTTGTCCCCGCATGTCTCTGGCGGGGATCCTACTTTATTCCCGCCTGCCCCCAGGGTGAGCTCTTGCACACCGGCAGACCGGGGGTCATCCCGAGCGAAAAAGCCTGCCCTGAATTAGCCGAAGAAACCAATCTCTAATCTCTAATCCACTCAAGAATCCGTGCAATCCCTGAAATCCGTGGTTTAAGATAGGTAATATTTTCCGTCAGTTCTCAATCAAAAACGCTGATACCTCAGAACAAAATTTGAAATTTTTAAAATATTTTTAACTTATTTTCACAAATCGAGTTACGAGAATCACGAACCGATATTCGAGGACTTTTTTCGCATCAAAAGTGCAGGTAGCTCTAATTATAGAGGCGCTACTTTTTCGCCTCCGGCAAAAAGAAGCCAAATACTAAGAGCCAGCAGGCCCAGTCAAGCTTGTCCCCGAATGTCGTAGTCGGGGATCTCGTAGCGAAACGGAAAACCCTTAGGGAAATTACCAATCATGAGCATCGAGAATCCAACTTTAGCTCACTTTAGGCACTTTAGCTCACTCTTCACTCCCTCGCCCCTCTACATCTGTCGAGAACCCTCTACAAATCACCCCTTTTTATGCAAAACAAACCCAATTTCCAAAAAAGTCAAATGAACGTAAATATCTATAATACAACGGATTATGAAAATATAAGCGATTGGACACTTGGTGAAAACAAACCCAATTCAAACCCAATCAAACCCAATTTTAAAAGAGCCAAAATGAATGTAAACTTAACTTTAACAAAGGTTTACAGAAAAAAAGATGATTTCTTAGTCCGAATAAACAAACCCAATCTCAGAAATGGCCAAAATGAACGTAAACTAAACTTTAACAAAGGATTACAGAAAAAACGATTGTTTAGCCGCCCAAAAAACAAACCCAATTCAAACCCAATCTTGTCCGCCGTAGGCGGATTCCGAAAGGCCAAAATCACTTACCAAAAAATCCGGCCACACCCGAGAACGAGAAGCTTGACTTTTCGGTGGAACTCTCATAGCATAATACCTTGTTTGATAGGATTGAAACTCTCCTATCGGGATAGGATGGAATCTGTCATAAATAAGGACAATGTTATGCAACGACGGCAGTTCTTAAAGACGACGGGATTAGCGGCGGCTGGTATGCTATTGGGCCGGTCAAAGCTATTGACCGCTTCGGGCAGGCGACCACTGAACTTCATTGTAATCATGGCCGATGACTTGGGGGCAAAAGAGCTGGGCTGTTATGGCAACAAGGAACACCGCACGCCGAATCTGGATCGGCTGGCGGAGACGGGCGTGCAATTCAAGACGTGCTATGCCACGCCGATCTGCCATCCGACGCGGTTCGAGATCATGACCGGCCAATATGGCCATCACAACGGGATTTTTCAATTTCCGGGCCGGCGGGGCGGGCCGGCAGCCGGGTCGCCGGAGGACGATATTTCGCGGCATGTGACGTTTGCCCAGGTGCTGAAGACGCTGGGCTACGCGACGGCCCATTCAGGCAAATGGCAGCTTACGGGCGAGGTGCCGACGCTGATACACGAGTGCGGATTCGACGAGTACTGCATGTGGGCGTACAAGCACAATCTTCCGCCGGGTGTTAAGCACACCGGGGGCTGGGAAGGCAAGCGAGGCGGCAAAACCTCGCGGTTCTGGCATCCATCGATTGTCAAGAACACAAAGTACCTGCCGACGGGACCGGATGACTATGGCCCGGATATTTTCACCGACTTCGTCATTGATTTCGTCAAGCGGCACAGGGACAAACCGTTTTTCGTTTACTATCCGATGTGCCTGACGCATGGCCCGTTTTACGTGACGCCGGAGACAGTGGAGTCAGAGGATGGGAAGTTCAAGAATTTGCGTAAGAATTTCAAGGCCAACGTGGAGTACCTGGACAAACTAATCGGACGGATCGTGGAGGCGCTGGAAGCTGCCGGCCTGCGGGAAAACACTGTGGTCTTCTTTACAGGGGACAACGGCACGGGCGGTCAGGGTAAGGGCCAGCCGACTGAGCTGGGAGCACGCGTGCCGATGATTGTCAATTGCCCGGGGATCGTGAAGCGGTTAGGGGTGAGTGACGAGCTGGTGGACTTGTCGGACATCTTGCCGACGCTCGCGGATTTTGCCGGGGCTGAACCGCCCAAGGGAAAGGTGATCGACGGGCGGAGCTTTGCGTCCTTGCTTCAGGGTGAGAAAGGCCCAACGCGGGAGTGGATTTACAGTTATCTCGGGGACCGACAGATCCTGCGGACGAAGCGATGGCTGCTGGAAAACAACGGCCCGGAACACCCTGGGCGTTTCTTCGATTGTGCCAACAGCCGGGACGGGACGGCTTACAAGGACGTAACTGACTCGACGGAACCAGAGGTGCTGGCTGCCAAGAAACGATTCAAGGGAATTTTAGCTGATAAACCACTGCCAGTGGTGACGGAAAAGCGTGCTTCGCGCCGTAAGGACTGGTAAAGAAATTAGGTTTCGTTTTGGCTCCAGCGAGGACAAGGCTGGCAAGGAAGCAAAACGCAGGCCTACTGGTTGGTAGTCCGAGTTTTGCTGACACCGCCGGCCGAAGCCGCAGCCAGCCAAAAATGGAAGATAATTGATTTACAAGTCCTAAGACAGGAAGGTGAGTGAAACACGTGGAGGGTAGCATCGAGCAAATCAAATCGCTCGTCTCGAACGGT
>JAIVYN010000086.1:0-13756 GCA_048635425.1 Candidatus Aegiribacteria sp. | reverse complement strand
GGTCCTTGGCAAGGAGGTCGCATACGGCGTGGAGGTCTACGACTCCCGCAGTCGCGAGACAGGCTTCAGTCCCGGTGCGATGGCCTACCGGCTTAGGTGTATACCGCTGAAAGCCACCATCCGCGGCACAAGGAACAAGCAGGCTGTGGTCAGGCGGCGCCGGCAGGGGCCGAAACCCCTTTGGGAGCAGCGCGTCCGCATCCGAATCACTGCCATGGTCCGGACGGGAGACACTATCTTTGTGGCCGGCTCGCCGGATGTAATCGATCCAAAAGATCCCCATGGCGCATGGGAAGGCCGGAAGGGAGGCATCCTGGCGGCTTTCGCCGCTGGTGATGGCAGGAAACTTGCAGAGTATAAGATGCCGGCACCGCCGGTCTGGGACGGCATGGCGGCTGCAGGCGGCCGATTGTTCATTAGCACCAGCGACGGGTGGGTCGTATGCATGGGTAAGCGTCAGGAAAATGAGAAGCGTTGATGAGACAACTGTCTTCTAACCTTCTCCACAGTAGCTGGTAAGTCCTAATTCTTCTCAAGAATGTTCTCAAGCAAGTAATACAGAGTATATGGTCCTGATTTATTGTGAAGTATAAGTTCTTGCACGAGAAGTACTTATGAGAATCGGGGTGATAGGATTCGAACCTACGGCCTCCTGCTCCCAAAGCAGGCGCTCTAGCCAAGCTGAGCTACACCCCGGTAATCTTAACTATTTTTTTTCTCAGAAGTTACGAAGCCCCTTCTTATTTGTTCTTGTGTCTTCATACAATTTGTGCCAGTTTCTTCCAATTGATGTCTAACCAGAGCAATCGCAGAGCCTCGCCCCGGCGCAAGCCAGCAAGCCGACACAGAGCAATTAACATTTTCCAGCCTGCATTATGACAAGCATCCAGCAATTTGTCAAGTTCTTCTTAGAAGTGCATCAACGTAAAAAGTGTTTACCAATATCATGAGGCACTACCAGATTCTGGAATACATAGAATATATTGTCACCAAGGCCGGTGTGCCTATCAACATTTGTCCTGCACCGCCTTATGAGCACTCCGATATGGAACGACCATCGTCAAGTCACCTATGAAGAGCTCGAAGTAGGTTGCTTTTAGGGTTCTGTGCACAGCAGGGTATGACAGCTAAGCTGAATGAGAATTCTTGCACGTTTCGTCAGTCAGCTTATACCCACTCAACAGGATTCAACTTGTAGTAATTTCTCAGCTCATCATAAAGTTCCGGGTGTTTCTTTTTCATTTGTTTTGGTTTCTCGAAAAAGGTCTCGGTGGCTACTGCAAAGAACTCAGCAGGATTCGTTGCCCCGTATTTACTCATGACTGCCTTTCTGCGTTTTCTCTTTTTTCTTTGCAGAGCTTCGTATTCCTTACTCAGAACGCGAGCCCACGTGACATAGCCGGACCGATGCTCCAGAATTGGTGCTCCATCAGCCGCGCCATCTTCCTGGTCCAATTGATGAGCAAATTCATGAAGTACTACATTCCGAGCGTCGGTGATATTCAACGTTCCACCTTGCACGCTATCCCAGGCAAGAACAACCGGTCCATTTTGCCAAGACTCTCCGAGACGTATGCTCTGCCCATTGACTGTAACTGTGCCGTTCGAAGATACCGTTTTGGCTACATAAGTGTGAGGATATACTAAGATAGTATGAAGTTTGGGGAAGTGGGTAGCTCTTCGATTCAACAATAACATACTCGCCTGAGCTGCGATTGTAACTCTAACCTCGTCAGTTATTTCCAAACCACCGCAACCCTCGAAATTTTTTTCGGCTATGAAGACATGTACAAGGCCATGAAGCTGCTCCTTTAATGAATCCGGCAGGCGATTGTAAAGAGGCACATTCTTTCGCACGATTTGTTTCCACTCCTCTGGAAACAACATGGCTAACAGGCGTTTTCGCTTTGCACGGCGGGACAGGCGTTTTGCGATAAAGAAGGCCAGGACTAATCCAAAAGCCACTATTGTAAATTTTGCGATAGTCATTCTCCTGCTTTCTCCCGCACTGGCCATTGAACTTGGAGTATTCGTTGAGTACTTAAACGCTATAGTTTTGTTCCACAGAATTTGCAGTATTGGGCATCCCTGTCATGACCTTCGGCACTGCAATTGGGACATGCCTGGGAGCTCGTTTTTTCCGTATGTGCCCGCGATAATTCCACAGTCACAATCCCTGTTGGAACAGCGATTATCGAATATCCTAAAATCATAACTATGGCCGCCAAAAATTGCCCCGTCCCGCTCTTTGGTGATATGTCACCGTAACCAACAGTCGTAAGAGTTACAACAGCCCAATATACGCTACGCGGTATACTTGTAAATCCGTTTTCCTCCTCTTCAATCACATACATCAATGAGCCTATGATTATGACCAGGGTTAAAAGCACAAAAAGAAATACGATAATTTTTCGGCGGCTCGCGTACAGAGCTTCCCTGAGCACAGTAGCTTCCTTCGTATGGTGACCGAGCTTTAGGACCCTAAAAATGCGTAATACTCTCAGAACTCTAACCACCAGCAGATAGCGACTTCCGAAGAATAGCAAGCTCATATACGTAGGAAGTATCGCCAATAAGTCAACGATGCCGAAGAAACTAACTGCGTATCGAATTGGCTTTCCAATACAAAGCAACCGAAAAATGTACTCCACTGTGAAAAGAATCGTGAAGAACCATTCAGCGGCATATAGGAATTCACCATATTTCGCCCTGATGGAGCCCACACTATCAAGCATGACCGTCATAACACTCAGCAAAATGCTTATTATCAATACTATATCAAACCATTTACCTGCCGGAGTATCTGCTTCAAAAATTACTTCAAACAAGATCTCACGCCATTCTCGATTGGATTTATTCTTGATAATTGCATTCATGATTTAACCTTTTGCGAGACTCAACAATTTATGATAACTCCAACATGCACGTTCTTTGGACAAAGTGCCAGCTATCCCGGCTTATCTCTGACTGGGTCTGGATCTTCTGAATGAGCGCCTGGTGCCTGTTACTTTCGACGTTCCTCTCGATGTTTTCAATTCGCCGGTGAGCTTGGACTCTGCAATCTTTCCTTCGAAGCTCGTTTCGTATTCCTGGTCGCCAAATTGCAGGACGTATTTGAAGCTTACTTTGTCACCATCGAGATTAATCTTCTTGATCAGGGTTGGCGATTCTATGAGCGAGAAATCACTTTTCAGTATTCCTTAAAATTCCTCATCCACTCGGGCCAGTCTGACGGTTGGACGCCGCCAGCGGCGGTCCAGGGACCATTGGTGGGGAACATTCGATGCCATTTCAGCTTCCACAATTCCTTAAGCCCTACTTTCCTGGCGGTGAAATCCATAAAGAGCACATTCGTCCCCGTCTCGTGGCGGTTGATGGCGAAGTGCATCATTTCATTAGCGTAGGCAATCCACTGGCCATCATATTGGGCAGGAGTGATACGGTTAAAATTGGGGGCTAATGAACCAGTCTCATTTGTACGATAGCAGGGGCCGCCTCCTCTCCACATGGCGTCTGCGAAGATCGGGATGTAGTTCGAACCCGCCACATCCTTGCTCCTCCAGTTCCAATCAGCGGGACGGTTCTGAATAGCATTTACACCCGGATTTGGATTATAAATCCAGTTACTTGCCCCGAAGCTGGGTTCTTCACCGCCCAGAGAGCCGCTGTCGTTTCCCCCTAACGGCATGAAATAGGTGTTATATGTGCTGCCCCATGCGGATCCATCCGGTCGCCGCTTCTTGGCCGAAGGGCACTGGAGGATGTTTGTTTTTGTCCGGTACAGATGGCGCAGACAAATTACCCATTCTCCCCGGTGCCACCCAGCGCTACGGATAACACCATTGCTAAAATAGCCATTGTTGTCATCGCAATACATCGACCAGATAGTGCCCCATTGTTTCAGCAGAGCCAGACACGTAACGGCTCTGGCCTGTCTCTTCACTCGTGAGAGTGCGGGCATCAATATCGCCATCAATAAGGCAATAATTGCGATTACAACCAGTAATTCTATTAGCGTGAAACCTTTTGATTTGTTCATATAATCACCTTCTCTTTCTATATACATTTTAGCCAGACATAACAAGTCTCGAGGATATTCTTTAGTGCCAAAATTATATCACAATCGTTGAGGTAATGAAAGTTTTTGGCTGTTTTTTTTAGTCGTTGGATGGTCAGATACCCTCAAAACCAGTTCGCCGTTTAAATGGCCTGTGAGGTGCTTTAAACACAACCACATCAAGAATAGATACCCACTCATAATCCAGAGATTTTCCTTGACGGGAAGGTGGATAATTTGGTATAGATAATATTAGTGAAACTTGTGCCTGCGCATCTGCGGATTTGAGGTCATCCAACGGGCGCAATTCCTGTATTTTTTCGAATAGAGGAGGAGTAATTATGCAAGGCACAGAGTTAGTCGTAAAGGCGACTGTGTTCTTTGCAAAAGGAGGTGTTAACATTTCAACAACAAATCCATATTTTGCTTCTGTGGGAATCAGTGTTTTAGTGTGGCCAAAGCACGATTATTTCAACTTTTTTTGAAAGAGGACTATTATGTGTAAAAGATCGATCTTTTTGGCTTTTCTCTTAGCTCTATCAGGAGCTATGGGAAGCACGGCCTTTGCCGACTGTAATTGGGAAGGTGCCACCAGCAGTGATTGGTTTGATGCCAGCAACTGGGCGCCGGATTACCCGGAAGAGTCGCCAGGTTTGCCAATCCGTATCCGTCAGGCCGGTGACTTCGATCCGGTTGTTGACAGAACTACCACCGGGGGCCAGCGTGTGGATATCTCCAACAATGGCCATTTGACCATTAACAGCGGCGGTAACGTCCAGTCCAATAATTGGTACTTTCAGGGCCGAGATAGCTCCGGCACCCCGGGCGATTCTTTGCTTACCATAAATGAAGGCGGTAAGTTGACCGCCGGCGTGGACAATCCCGTCGCAGAGGCCAGGGTCGGCTACCATCAGCCGGGCATGCACGTCATCCAGATGAACGGCGGCGAATTCAGCGTTCCCAACACGCTAACTCTCAGCGTTGATCCCGGCTCCAAGGGACACATCCAGTTGGACGGTGGTATGATGAGCGTTGGCGGCCTGGTCATTGGCGCAGAAGGCACGATTGATTTCAACGGCGGCACGCTGGTAATAGACGGCAATGTCACGACGCAGATCGCCGGCTATGTTAGCGAGGGCAAGATTACCGCCAACAATGGCTCGCTAGCGGATGTACGAGTGGAATACGATGTTCCATATTCGGGCAAGACTACGGTATCGGCCCCCTGGACGGTCCGCACCACGGCCTTCAATCCCGATCCGAGCGATGGTCAGATGCACGAAAATACATGGGCAAACCTTAGTTGGGGGCCCGGAGATCTGGCGGTTTCACACGACCTGTACATCGGCACCGATTTCGACGACGTCAACAACGGGGCCGAGGGCACGTTCGCAGTCAACACCGTTGCGACTCTGCAAATTATCGGCTTTGCCGGTTCCCCTGTCCCCGAAGGCCTGCAGGCCGGCACGACCTATTACTGGCGGGTCGACGGGATCAATAGTGCCGATCCGAACAGTCCGTGGAAAGGCGATGTCTGGAGCTTTAGTATTCCACCCAATACCGCCTATGCACCCGACCCGGCTGATGGTGCCGAGCTTGTCGACCCGAATGTGGTACTAAAATGGACGGCAGGTTTCGGTGCGGTACTAAACTATGTGTACTTTGGCGAAAGTTTTGACGATGTGAACAATGCCGCCGGTGGTCTTCCTCAGGGAACTGCAACCTATATTCCCGGCCCACTTGAATTGGCCAAGACTTATTACTGGCGTGTCGATGAGTTTGATGCCGTCGATACATTTAAAGGCGATGTCTGGAGCTTTCTTACTGAGGGCGCCGTTGATAACCCCGAGCCGGCTAAGGGTGCCTTAGATGTAACGCAGATAACTGTGCTAACTTGGACACCTGGAGTCTTTAGTGCATCGCATGATATCTACTTCGGCACAGATAAAGATGCCGTGAAAAACGCCGATACGAGCTCACCTGAATATAAGGGTACTGGAAACCTTGGTTCAGAAAGTTATGATGCAGGCAACCTTGAATGGAACACTACTTACTACTGGCGGATAGATGAGGTCAATAATGCCAATCCGGACAGTCCGTGGACAGGCCCTCTCTGGAGCTTTACGACGGCCAACTTCCTTGTCGTGGACGATTTTGAAGACTATGACATTGGCAATAATGAGATATGGTGGACATGGATAGACGGGCTTGGCTATGCCTCGCATCCTACATTACCGGCCCATCCCGGTAATGGGACCGGCTCTATGGTTGGTGATGAAACCACGGGTTCTTATACTGAGGAAACTATCGTTCACGGAGGCAACCAATCGATGCCTGTATTCTACGACAACAGCGTCTTAAAGTATTCAGAGGTGGAGAAGTCGTTAAGTTATCCTCGTGACTGGACCGAAAATGGTGTCAACACGCTGACGATTTGGTTCAGAGGCAATTCGGATAATGCTGCTGAGACCTTGTATGTTGCTCTCAATGGCAATGCTGTGGTCAATCACGATAATCCAGATGCGGCGCAGATAACTACCTGGACCCAATGGAATATCGACTTACAAGTTTTTGCAGACCAGGGTGTGAACCTGGCTAATGTCAATACGATTGCTCTTGGTCTTGGTAACAGGAACAATCCGTTAGCTGGTGGTTCAGGTACGATTTACGTTGATGATATTCGGCTGTATCCTCCGGAACCGGAGCCGGCACCTTGAGCTAAGATTGAAGTAATCCCCATTGCTTCTGCCGTAAGGCATTCTATGGACTGCGGATTGCGAAGCAAGATATGGGAGCGTGGTTGATATAGCAGATTTTTATCAATTCGGGACCTATATCGATTGACTCGGTATAGGCCCCTTTGTTTTAGGCCAATATAGAAACTCAGGGCACTAACCCGAATTATAAAGCAGGCAGGAGAAATTTATGTGTTTACTCGGTTCGTCCAACCGCTGCCTTGGAACGCGCTAGTTGGTCAACCGCAACCGCTGCAATAATTATGGCCCCAATCACTATTAACTGAACATTAGTGGAGATGTCTAATAGCGTACATCCGTTTCGCAAAAAGCTTATTAAAAGTGTTCCTATTAATGTACCTATGATTGTTCCTCTTCCCCCGGACAGACTCGCGCCGCCGATCACTACCGCGGCAATTATATCAAGCTCCAGGGTGACACCGGCCGTCGGTTGGGCTGAGACGGCCCGGCTGGTGGTTATCATTGCGGCTATACCCACAACCAAACCGGTTAGAGCATAAATGCGTATCAAATAAGAATCCACATTTACGCCTGCATGAAAGGCCGCCTCTCTATTTGACCCGATGGCATAAGTATAGCGTCCCAGGCGGCTGTACTTTAACAGCAGACCTGCAAGGACAATAATAACAGCAAAAATCAAAACGGAAATGGGTATTCCTAAAACAACTCCCTCATTAAGGTACTTGTAATGGGGTATGTTATAAGGTTTTCCGGCATTCATAACATAAGAAATCCCGCGAAAAGTGCTCATTGTGCCTAAGGTTACAATAAACGGAGGAAGTTTGAGCTTGGTAACGAACACGCCGTTCAGGAAGCCACAGGCAAGCCCCGTAACGACCCCAGCAAAGGTGCCGATAACCAGGGCCGCTCCCTGGGGATTGGTCCCGCCGATTACGATCATCACCCAGGCTCCGACCATCCCACTTAGAGCCATCATCGAGCCTACAGATAGGTCGATTCCCGCGGAAATGATAACCGCTGTCATTCCCACCGCAATAATGCCATTCACACTTGAGCGACGCAATACATTCAGAAAATTATCCGTTGTCAGGAACGTATCAGGTTTTAGGGCTGAGAGGATACAGATTATCAATATTAGACTGCCAAAGGGCAGTAACTGCCTTAGAAATTTGCTCATTGTCCTAGGGACTCCTTACGGAGAGCGGCCTCCACTGCTGCCAAATGCATGATTTCTTCTTGAGTGGTTTTTTTAGGATTTACATTTCCCACTAATCGTCCCCGGCGCATCACTAAAATTCGGTCGGCTATTCCGAACAACTCCGGTAATTCAGATGATATAAACAGTATCGCTTTGCCTTCCTCGGCCAACTCATTAAGAAGGGAGTACACCTCCTTTTTCGCTCCGACATCGATACCGCGCGTGGGCTCGTCAAAAATCATGAACTTCGATTCAGCTAATAACCAGCGGGCGATAAGAATTTTCTGTTGATTCCCGCCGGAAAGTGAATCAACCGGTGCCTGTGGTCCCAGCCATTTGATGGAAATCCGCTTTGCAATATTTGTTACGATTTGTTTTTCCCGGCCAGGTTTGATGACGTTCTTCATGCCTATTGCGACGAGGTTCGGCAGGGTCACATTCCAACTGCAGGGAAGCTCCAGGCATAATCCGGTGCGCTTGCGGTCTTCGGTTAAAAATGCAATATGGTTGGCTATGGCATCCGTAGGCGAGTTAATCTCTAACCGGCGTCCGTCAAGCTCGATGGAACCGGAAGTTTTTCTGTCGATACCAAATAGTGCCTGGGCGACCTGGGTCCGTCCGGCACCGATTAGTCCCGCCATTCCCACAATTTCACCTTTTCGAATATCGAAAGAAATATCCTCTACCCCATTTCCGGAAGAAAGGTTTCTGACCTTAACGCGAGTTTCTCCAATATTGATATTTCGGGCGGGAAAGAAATCCTTCAACTCTCTTCCCACCATATAGTGTACGATTTTTGGAATATCCAGATTTGCCATTGCCCCGGAATGAACCATCCGGCCGTCCCGCAACACACTGACATCATCGGCCAGTCCCACAATTTCTTCCAGCCGATGGGAAATATAGATAATGGAAAGCCGCTTTTCTCGAAGAGCTCGAACTGCCTCGAAAAGAATTGCTGCTTCACTTTCAGACAAAGACGATGTCGGCTCGTCCATAACAATTATCGATGCCTTAGACATCAGGGCTTTGAGTATCTCAACAATCTGGCAATCCCCCATGGGAAGCTCCTCTACGACGGCCGTCGGGTCAATTTTAAAGTTAAATCGCTGAGCTAATTTGGTGGTCTGGGCTATCATCTTTTTCTGGTCCATTATGAAAGACAGCCGTCCCGACAGCTCCATTCCCAGGAAAACATTTTCCGCCACTGTCAAATGTTCTGCCAGGTCAAGTTCCTGATATATCATCGATATCCCTGCTGCGAGAGCTTCGCTCGGTCTTGAGAGTACCTGTTGTTTACCATTGATTTCAATCGAGCCGCTGTCGGGCTGATATACACCTGCCAGAATTTTCATCAACGTTGATTTGCCGGCGCCGTTTTCACCCACCAGGGCATGGACCGTACCCCGCCGGACAGTAAAACTGACATCAGAAAGGGCCTGCACCGGCCCGAACTTTTTAGAAATTCCCCTCATACGTAATGCAATTTCTACATCTGACAATCGGTTTGTATCGGTAGTTGCTATCATTGCAGGTTGAGTAAAGCCTTGATTTTGGGTTCCTCTAAGCGTTCCACAGTTATCAGCTCAACACCCGTATCTATCAATTTGGGGACTTCTTTACCATTGATTTTGTCAACCAGTGTCTTGACTCCTATGTATCCCATTTTGTAAGGGTCCTGTACAACCAAAGAATCAACCACTCCCGAGGTGAGCTTATCAAGGAGCGTCTCTTCCGCATCGAAACCAACCATTTTTATATTCTCCGTTCGACCCTGGCTCTGCAAGGCCTGCGCCGAGCCCACGGAAGTCCCGGCGTTACAGGCATAAAGACCATCGAGTTCCGCATGTTTGGTCAGCAGGTCTTCGGCCGCCTGTAATGCCGTTTCCACAGTGGCCATTCCGTATTTTGTGTCCACTATTTCAATATCAGGAAATTCTTTCTCGATGGTATCAATGAAGCCATTTTCCCGATTGGTAGTCGAGCCTGAACCGGGCATAAACTTCACCACGATTACCTTGCCTTCTCCGTCGAGAATCTTTCCCATCCGCCGTGCTGCAATTACACCACCCTGATAGTTATCCGTGGCCGCAAACGAAACATACTTGTCCGTATTGATTTCCGAGTCGATAATTACGCAGGGTATGTTCTTGGCGAACATTTCTTCCACCTTAGGCACCAGGGCATTACTACCATTGGGCGCAAGAACAACACCTGCAACTTTCATGGCGATAAAATCTTCGACTATCTGTATTTGCCTTTCCCTATCGCTTTCAAGCTCCGGGCCGTTCCAGGAAATTTCATAGCCCAATTCCTCACCCGCCTTTTGTGCCCCTAAACGTACCGACTCCCAGAAAACCGATGATGTCCCTTTGGGTATCACCGCGATACGACGTTCTTCATGGCTGCTCCCCTTGCGGACGATTCCAATTATGATAAAAACTGCTGCTATCACAACCAGAGCGATTATACCTATAACCTTCTTCATAATTTTTACTCCTAACTTCTATCGTAGTATCTAATTATTTCCTGTTGCGGAAAGCAAAAACCTACGATGTCACCCCTGCGAAAGCAGGGGTCCAGAGCGAAAAACTGGATTCCCGCTTCCGCGGGAATGACAAATGCTGTTTCGGCAACAGTATCTAATTATTTAAAACCAAGGATGCTTGCACGAATTTTAGCAGAAAACATCGTGGACGGAAAGTTTAACATTGATGTTTACCAAAAAACACGGGTCTGTTTGCAAATAAAGAACTTACATATATTTGCCACAGGCCTTGATTCTACAATGATTATGGCAAGGTTAATTCAAGGTCTGACTAACTCGTATGAGTTTTTGTGGCGTACGGTGGATTGTTTCGTATAATGATACACCAAGTATAAAGTATTCAAGGAGTTTGATAAGTGCAATATACCCCGGATAATATTTTAGTTAAGCCCGGCGTTTTTCCAGATGACCCGGATTTAATTTTGTCCATCACGCCTGAACAGGCGGGTTGGGAATATATTTCGTTTCAGGCCAGACGACTTGCGGCCAATCAGAGCTGGTCATTTGCGAGCGGTGAGAACGAGCTGGTTATCGTGAATTTAAGCGGGCGCTATACCGTTCGTTCGAATCGAGGCCAGTGGTCCGGTATCGGCATGCGCAAGAATGTTTTTGAAGGCGCAGCTCACGCATTGTATCTGCCCCGGCATAGCGAATTTACTATTACAGCCGAGGAAAGTGGTGAATACGCCGTGGCCTGGGTACCGACCGACCAGGATAATGCACCATGGCTGATTAAGCCTGAGGATGTAGCGATTTCGGTACGGGGAGGTGACAACGTCAGCCGTCAGATTAATGATTTGCTGCCTTCGGGCTCGCCGGTTCATCGCCTTGTGCTGGTCGAGGTTTATACTCCCGGCGGCAACTGGAGCAGTTACCCGCCTCACAAGCATGATGTTCACCTAAAAGACGACCAGGGTAATCTGCTCGAATCCGATCTGGAGGAAGTGTATTTTTATAAAATTGACAAGCCCGAAGGTTATGCCTACCAGCGGGTATACACCGACGAAACATCTTCTCTTCACAAGGCAGGTTATCCCATTGACGCCCTGGTTCGGGCGGAAAATAACTGTGCCGTTCTGGTGCCGGAAGGTTATCATCCCGTGGTGAGCGCCCCGGGATATACGACTTACTATTTGAATGTATTGGCAGGCAGCGCCCAGATGCTCGCTAATCAGGATGACCCGAAATACACCTGGGTTAAAGATACTTACAAGCGAAAAGACAATCGGCTTCCGTTATATTAATTTGCTCCGGGTTGTGTATCAGTTGTTTTTTTACAGGAGTCTTATATGAGTGAAACTGAACGGATATACGACACGCTTCACATGGGGCGCTCATCAATCGATTTATACAGTAATGATATTGGTTCGCCATTTGTCGATATTACGAGTTTTGCTGCGTATGTTGGAGGTTCGCCGACGAATATCAGCGTAGGAGGGCGAAGGCTGGGGCTAAAGACAGCTTTATTGACAGGACTTGGCCAGGACCCGGTCGGGGATTTTATTCTGAAATTTCTACAAAATGAGGGAGTGGAGACAAAATTTATTTCCCGTAAGCCCGGCAAGCGGTCCAGCGCAGTGGTTCTGGGTATAGAACCACCGGACAGTTTTCCTCTGGTTTATTATCGTGACAATTGTGCTGATATTGCATTGACGATAGATGACGTTCTTAAAGCACCGGTTTCAGAAAGCAAAGTATTTCAGTTCGCCGGAACAAATTTGTCCCTTGAGCCGAGTCGCAGCGCGACGCTGTTTGCCGCTGAGCTGGCCCGCGAGGCGGGGACAAAAGTTGTCCTTGATATAGATTTTCGTCCCGACCAGTGGCATGACCCGAGGGCGTTCGGCGTTGTTGTACGTACGGCGCTTCGGCTGGCGGATATTGTAATTGGAACGGAAGATGAGATAAATGCCGCAATGTTAACTGATGTCAGTCATATCGAACTGACGGATTCCGTTTCGGATACGCAGGTACGGGGGGATGTAAAACAGGCTATTAACAACATGCTTTCGATGGGACCGGAAGCACTGCTGCAAAAGAAAGGCAGTCAGGGTGTTTGTGTTCATCTGGTAGATAAACAGGGTAAAATCGAGCAAATCAACGCACCAGGGTTCCCGGTAGAAGTGATAAATATTTTAGGGGCGGGAGATGCCTTTGCCGCCGGATTTCTTTATGGGTATGTCAAAGATTGGGGGTGGTTCAAATCCGGACGTATGGGTAATGCTTGTGGGGCGATTGTTGTGACCAAACATGGTTGTGCTAATTTTATGCCTACCTATGAAGAGGTAATGGCCTTTGTCGAGGATTATGGGGGGCTTGAATAGCGATAATTCGGTCGTGGAGGAACTTGTATTGAACCACGCTCTTTTTATACATATAATCCGAAGTGTTGGATACTGAGTTTGAGTGAGTTTTTGATAAGGCATAGCTTTTGGAGGTTTTGTCATGAGTGCTAAAACTGTTCGTTTAACAATGGCCCAGGCGTTGATTAAGTATCTCACCCGGCAGTATGTAGAGCGTGATGGTGAGGAACAACCTTTTTTTGCGGGGTGTTTTGGTATTTTTGGTCATGGTTGTGTATCGGGGATAGGGCAGGCATTGCAGCAATATCCGGAGTTTCGCTATTACCAGACCCGTAATGAGCAGGCGATGGTGCATGCCTCGGCTGCATATGCCAAAATGAAAAATCGGATGGGGACGTTTGCCTGTCTTTCATCAATCGGCCCGGGAGCGACAAACATGATTACCGGAGCGGCGGTGGCGACGACTAATCATCTTCCGGTGCTGCTGCTGCCGGGTGATATATTCGCGCGTCGCAATGTGGCGCCGGTTCTGCAGCAGTTGGAATCGGAAATTACCCAGGATATATCAGTAAGTGACTGTTTTAAGCCGGTCAGTCGATACTGGGACCGCATCAACCGGGCCGACCAGATATTAACGGCATTGCCCGAGGCCATGCGTGTGCTTACCAGTCCGGCTGATACGGGGGCGGTGACTCTTTCGCTGCCTCAGGATACCCAGACGGAAGCGCACGATTATCCGGTCGAGTTTTTTAATAAACGTATCTGGCATATTCCGCGCAATCGTGCAGACAGCAAGGCTCTGGCAGAAGCGGCAAAGTGGATAAGTGAAACCAAATGTCCCTTGATTATCGCCGGAGGTGGAGTTATTTACAGCGGAGCGGAAGATGCTCTCAAGCAGTTTGTTGAGAAGACGGGCATTCCGGTCGGTGTAACGAT
>JAIVYN010000085.1:0-13897 GCA_048635425.1 Candidatus Aegiribacteria sp. | reverse complement strand
GACGAACCTGCCGCTATTCCATTTGGCGTGAATATGAGCGGGATTCTGAGCCACGATAACATAGCCGCCTGCCGGCAGTATCGCCCCGGCTTCGAACCGGTAAGAGATACCGTCACTGAAATACCAGCCGGCAAGATTAACATCTGTTGAGCCAAAGTTATAAAGTTCGACATACTCCACCAGCTCGGTTTTGACATCAGGGTCGTAGTGAATCTCATTAATCACAACCGAAGGAGCAATCTCATTCATCGCACCTATTGGGTCACTCGTGCTACGTAGCGATTCATCCTTCGCAATCCCGATTTTATCGGGACGGAGAACGAAACTGCTGCGCAGAGTAGCATCGGCCTTTTCCGCTACGGCCTCGGCCTTCCGGGCTACGGCGGACTCCGCCCCGACGAGCGCCGAGACGAGCACAGAATCGGCTGACGATACGATTAATATCAGAGTAAAAGAGAAACTGAAAGACCTGAGCATCTTCCAACCCCTTCCTCACCGATTGTTTGGTCCACTAATTGCGGTTCAATCTTTGTAAACTATTAGTTGTGCTCATTTTAACATATAAACACTCCTCGAGTCAACGCCTTTAATAAAATACGCAGTTAAAGGTAAATAAACTTTTTTAGCGTCTTGGAATAAATTGACGTTCATAGTCACCAGACCGATAACAACCTTTCCAGGAACTTTATTTCTCCGTTAACTATTATCAGTTGTGGAAATGGTGTTTGTCATTCCCGCGGAAGCGGGAATCCAGCTTTTTCGTTCTGGACCCCTTCTTTCACAGGGGTGACATCGTCGGTTTTTGTTTTCCACGACAGGAACTAACAACAAAAATTCCAGAAGTAGCCGATGATTAATGCCGATAAACTGCCTTCAGGCAGCCGACATTTGGTTGAACACTGTTGAATGGATATTCAGCTGGGGGGACGGGTTATAATTTATGAATCATACAAACCACCAAAAAATGGATGTAATTGTTGAACGGCCTGCTGAGATTATAACCATCAGCCATAATGCCACCATCAAAGCAGCCGCGGCTAAGATGTTTACTAATAAAGTCGCTTGTCTTATCGTAAATAATGATAACGGGGACTTTATTGGCGTCGTGACAGAGCGAGACATTGTCAACCGTGTGGTTGCCCCCTCGATGGACATTGAAAAAACCACCATAGAAGAGATTATGACGACCCAGGTTATCTCCTGTTCGCCCAATACTCCGAGCAGCAAGGTCCGAGAAATTATGACCTCTCATCAGATTCGCCATTTACCAATTGTCTATAACAAAGTTGTGGTCGGAATAGTCTCAACTCGTGACCTTATGGCAAGACAGCTTCTTGAGGACCGAGCGGCAGCCGAGGAAGTCGCAACGCTCTCGACTTGCCTGAAAAGCATCGACTTAAATGAAGTCGCCAACATAGTTACCCGTGAGGTACCAAAGCTCTTCGGCGCCAAGAAATGTGTACTGTTTATTCACCAAAACGGCTCTACTCGTCAGGGCGCTCGTCTTGGCGAAGGCGCCGGCCGTAGCCAGGGAGACTGCCGTAGCACGACGACTAAAGCCTATACACTGGTCAGCTACAACAACTGTTCCTGCCCCAAAGAGTCACTGAGGCAAATAACCCCGCACCAATTGTCCCTCAGCGGCAATCCTGCCTCTGGACCTGGTTTGCAGCGCTCCGGCTCGGGTTCAATTAGTGCGGGGCAATTTTTTAACGAAGCTGAATTTCGCTATGACAGCATTCCGTGCGTTTGTGAAAAGCTGGGGGGGCAATCTCCCCGACTTGTCATTCCGCTTAATATCTCCACTCACCGTTTTTCCCCCGATTCTTCGCTCCCGCCGGCAACAAGTGGGGGCAAAACCGCCTGGTCGAAGCAAAATGGCGGGGGCAGCAGTCCACAGGATGCCTTGCGGCAGGGCTGCCCGGCTACGGCCTCGGCCCCGACGAGCGCCGAGACGAGCTATTTGTGTATGTGCGGTTTAGCTGCTTCGGCCGCCACAAATAAGGAGCTAACATCCTATAAGGCAAAATTAGCAAGAGAAATCCTGAACTCCCATCTCACTAATGCAAAGTTGTATCAAGAGGCAAGGCTGACTTCCCTGACCGATGCCCTAACCGGAGTAGGCTCAAGGAAGCTTCTTGAGGATAAACTTCAAACCGAGTACGCCCGCGCAAAACGCTACAAACGTCAATTCTCCATTGCATTCATAGACCTCGACAACTTCAAAACAATCAATGACGTATTGGGTCATGCCGCCGGCGACGATACGCTCAGAAAACTTGCCAAATGTATGAAAAGCCAGAAAAGAACACCGGATGTGCTCGCACGCTACGGAGGCGACGAATTTGTCATACTAATGCCGGAAACAAAAGCAGAAGATGCCGTTACATTACTGGAAAGGATTCGAAACAAGGTCCAGAAAATAAAGGTCGTGGAAAACCTCCCGATGACAATAAGCTGTGGGATAGCACAAAGCCTGTCCGAGACCCCTGATTCTCCCAGAGAGCTGATTCGCAGAGCTGACCTGGCTCTGTACGAAGCCAAAAGTGCCGGACGGAACTGTGTAAAAGTCTGGGACAAAACTATGTCAAAGGCTATAAACGATAACGACATCGAGACCGAGAAGATTAAAAATCTCCAAAGACGTATTGCCGGCCTGTCGGTGCAGGCGGAGAAGGTCTTTATTCAAAGCATCTGGGGATTAGTCCAGGCACTTGAAGCGAAAGACTCTTATACAAAGAAACATTCCGAAAACGTAATGCACTACGCCGTCGGCATTGCCACGACAATGAAAATCGCTCCGAAACAATTAGAGATCATACGCCGGGCTGCAATGATTCACGACATTGGAAAGATTGGGATACCCGATGCAATCTTATCAAAACCAGGCAAGCTAACACCTCGTGAACGCTCTATCATTGAGCAGCATCCTCTCGTAGCCGTCCGAATCCTCGAGAAAATGACTTTCCTTGAACAGGAGATAGCTATCGTTCGACACCATCACGAAAAATGGAACGGTCAAGGCTATCCGGATGGGCTATCTAATAATTCAATACCGATCGGTGCCCGCATTATGGCTGTAGCTGATACCTTCGACGCTCTTACCTCAAATCGGCCTTACCATAATGCAAGGTCTCTTAACGAAGCAATCGAAATTCTGGTCGATTCTTCTGGATATGACTATGAACCCAGAGCCGTTAAGGGTATGGTCGCATGGGTCCAGAACGTTTGCAGCCAGCTGGGTGTAACTCAGCTCACGCCGGAGGATTTGCTGGATTCACAAAAGCAGCTCGACCAAAGCTCTATGGCTCCGCTTGTTGCTGATGCAGTTACTCATTAGTAGGGGCAGGCCTATGTGCCTGCCCGGAGCAACCACATCGGTGTTGCCCCTACAAAGGCTTATTCGTGTCGCAGCGATTCAATTGGGTCCATATTGGCCGCACGATAGGCCGGATACAAACCAAATATTATCCCAACCCCGGCACTGATTCCAAAGGCCAGCACTAATGAGCTGGTCGTAATTACCGTGCGCATCTGCCCAAAATGGGTTACAAAAAATGGTATTAGAGACCCTAAAATAATTCCAAGAATACCTCCGGACAACGTTAAAATTAACGTTTCTGAGAGGAATTGGAAGATAATATCACGCTTCTTGGCTCCGAGGGCCCGGCGAATACCTATCTCTCGCGTCCGTTCACTCACGGTGGCTAACATAATATTCATAATTCCAATACCGCCGACTAAAAGTGAAATCGCAGCGATTGACCCGAGAACGATAGTAAAAATACGCTGAAATTCCTTCGCCTGCCTCATTAGCTCCAGGGGAACAGTTATTTCATAGTCATTTTTCTTGTGGAATCGACTCATAAGCGTTTGCACACTCTGGCGTGTCCCCATCACCTGGTTTATCTCGCGGACTTTGACGATTATCTCCTGCAGCTCAACTTTTTCAAAACTTTGACTGCCTGAGCTAATCTGCATCGACATCTCACCAAAACGGTTCCGGACCGTATTCAGTGGAATATAAATGCAGCCTAAGTTCGCACCGACCTTCTTTGCTCCTGTGGCATCCTTATTCTCAAAACCATTTGCCGCTTGGGCACTGGTTTGTTCAGTGACAACACCTACTACTCGATAGTAATCACTGGCTATTTTAACATCCTGGCCTAACGGGTCGTCAAAGGCGAAAAGTTCTCTTACCAGCTTTTCATCAACAGTACAAATGCTTCGTTTGTAGTGCATATCAGTGCTGCTGAGAAACCGCCCGTATTTTACCTCGACATTCGATATCTCAGGATACCAAGGCACTGTACCGATTACTTCAATAGACAACCTGCGAGTGCGATATTGTGCTTGGTGGGAGAGACGGCGATTCGGCACTATAACCTGGACGTCAGGTATGCCATTGCGGAAACGCTCGGCATCGGCATAGGTCAGGCCATATTCTTTCAGCGTCTGCTGTTGACCAACGCCTGATTGGTCTTCAGGAGGATCCACGGTTTTTATAATAATATTGTGGCTGCCAAGCTGGGCAATCTTTTCCTGTGCGTCCCGACTGGCCCCTTCACCTATGGCAAGCATGGCAATAACCGAAGATACGCCGAAGATGATTCCTAACATTGTCAGAGTCGAACGAAGCCTGTGCATCCACAGGCTCTTTGTACCTAACTTAAATGTGCGTTTTAAACGAAAAAAGAACATAACATTTACCGCCTATTATATTCCTGATCTTTTATGCGCCCGTCTAAGAGGTGTATGACTCTTTCGGCGCCAGATGCGATGCCCTCATCGTGGGTAACTGCTATCAGGGTCTTACCCTCTTCGTGCAAACGGTTAAGAATGCCCAAAATCTCAGCACCGCTTTCCGAGTCAAGATTGCCGGTCGGCTCATCAGCCAAAATAATCAGAGGGTCATTTGCTAATGACCTGGCAATCGCCACTCGCTGCTGCTGACCACCACTCAGTTCTGAAGGCCGATGACTAAACCTGTCACCAAGCCCTACCATTGTGGCTAATTCCTCCGCTCGTTCGGCGCTTTCCTCCTCGGTATAGCCCTGGTAATACATCGGAACCTCTATATTCTCTACGACATTAAGCTGGTTAATCAGATTAAACGACTGAAATATAAAACCGATGCGCGTGCCGCGTATCATCGACAACTGGTCGTCATCAAGCAGAGAAACACTCTGCCCGCCGAGCAAGTAGTCTCCGCTCGTAGGACGGTCCAGGCAGCCGATCATATTGAGCAGCGTGGATTTACCTGAGCCGCTGGGCCCCATGATGGCTACATATTCTCCACTCTGGATGGTCAGGTCAATCTCGCGCAACACTCGCAGCTCCACTGTCCCAAGGTGGTAATTCTTACACAGCTGCTTCATCGCTAATATCGGAGTATCACTTTTTAAATCAACGGTTTGGTCCACTTTCTGCATCGCCTTGTCTCTGCCTCATACCACCTCCGCCTTGTTTCATTTTACTACGCATACTCTGCATACTCTTCATAAGCTCCGCTTTGAACTTTGCCGGGTCACTCTTACGCAGTTGTCCCAGCTCTTTGGCCTTTTCCGGGTCGAACTGTGCCATACCACTCATTATCCGATTAATCATTTCGTCTGTTAGCTCAAACTGTCTGCCCTGCGGCCTTTCTTCGCCCTCCGGTGGTCTCATATCCTGTGAGGGTTTTTCACCCTGCGGTCTTTCTCCACCCTCCGTTGGTCTGCCCCTGCGCGTGCCTTGCCCGTCCCCAGACCGTCCGCCTCTCCTTCCTCGGGGCTGTCCTTGAGTTTCCGTATCATTCGCGTCCGGCCTTGCTCTCCTCTGTGGTATTGGTTGCTGTTGGAATGAGGCTGGACTGCCCAATTCACTGAATAGAGGAGGATTGAGCATCACCTCCTCGCCGGCCTCCAAACCTTCAATAATTTCCACAAATGTATCATTAAAAAGCCCCGTTTGCACTACACGCTCTTGGTGACCCTGCGAGGTCATAACGTAACAGACTTTTCTGCCGGCGCGATTTGACACTACCTGAATAGGTACAATTATAACGTCCTCTAACTGCTCGACGAGAATTTGCACCTTGCACGACATCCGACTTCTGAGAAAATCATGGGTACCATCTATTCTAACTAAGGTTTTGTAAACTTTAAGGTCGGGATTCATAAAACCGCGCTGCTGGTCCGGCAGTGGCGCTACCTCAAGCACTTCGCCCTCCAATATTCTGTCGGGGAAAGCATCCATAACTATAGTTGTAAGCTGACCCGCTCGTACCTTATCAACCTCGGTCTCGTGGACGCTGATTTCGGCAACCATTGCCGCAGTATCAGGCATTGATATAATCGTCTGCCCCTCAGAAACGGCTTCGCCCTCAGCAACAACTCCACTGCTCGATCCCGTCATGCCTCTGCCTCGCATAGCCCTAAAGATATCGCTGCTACCGCCGGTACCATATATCACCAGCCCCGGACCCTCAGCTCTAATTGTACAATACGCGATCTTCTCTTTTATTTCTTTGACCCATTTTGTTATCCTGTAAAGGTCTTCTTTTTCGCGGATTAGCCTCACCCAGGCCTGGGCCAGCCTTGAACGGCACTGGGCAAAAATCCGCTGCAGTTGGCGACCGGCCTCAACGTAGTCACTGAGGAATTGCTCGGCATTTTTCGGAAAATCGTATTCCTTAAATAACTCCAGAGACACCTCGGAACTTTCTTTTGCAAACTTACGATTTTGCACATTCAACTCATCTCTTTGAAGGTCAAGGTCGGAAACATAATTGGCATCGTGAAGTTTTATAGTACCGGCCAATGTGTCCTCTGAATTTTTTAAGTTACCCTCGGCCATGGTAATGTCATCTTTCAATCTTTTCAATTCCTCCCCGGCAGCCGAACCATCTAACAAATTCGGGTCAGTCCTTACCTCCTCAATAAATGGTGCTACAATCTCGGTCAGTCTGAATGTTTCGTTGACGTCATTAATCGGCTTATCGTTGGTCCTGTCTAAGCCACTAATCATCAGGTTAACGACTCCATTTTCACCCGTAATTGACATGTCGCTCACCTTGCTTATGTCGTTTTGCTTAAGGTTTAAAACTTCGTTTACATCCTTAATCAGCCTGTTTGCTATATCTGCTCCTAAATATTTCTGAAGGTCCAGCAGGGCAAACCTTACTTTCAATTGAGCCTCTGCGATATCACTTTCATTTTGTATTACCTGAATTTCATGCGCCTCTGTCGCTGAGTTAACGCTTTCCTTTTCACTGGTAAGTTTCGTTTCCTCTTGTATCAATTGCTCTTCCAGGGCCGAAGAATCCAATTGTACAAGTACCATGTTGGCATCCACATCTTCCTGAGTTACATAATAGCCTGCAGGGACGACACTGAGTATTGTTAAACTTCCCGAGTCCCTGTATCCTCTTTTGACCTTACATTTGTATTCTATCGAGTTATGGGCCCTGATACTGCCGCCTTCGGTAACGATGATGGTCAAATTATCACGGCGTGCGGTGAAGGTTCCCCCTCTCGAAGTGTCTAAGCCTGCATCTCTTGTTATCGCCGCCGCCACTAATCCGGTAACCAGCACTGCCACTGCAATAAACAGCAGAATCATCCACCGCCGCTTCATGCGTTTCCCGATACCCTGACGTTGATTTTCCGATGCGTTTTGATTTTGTTTGTCTTTGTAATTTTTCATTGTGTTCTTTGCTCCCACATTCCGTCCGGTTTAACCTGCAAAATACCAACATCACGAAAGAAGCTCATTTTGGCAATTGTATGATTGACTAAAGCTCCCGTAAGGTCATTTTGGGCCTGAACTAAGTCATCCTCTGTTTCAAGTAAAAGTCGTATTGTGCCCCGCCCGTACTCTAATAGCAATTTCTGCTCTTCGACGCGCCTTATTGCCAATTCCAAGCCGACTTTTTGAATTCGGTAGCTTTCCTCGGTCACGGCCAGGCCACGATAAGCCTGACGCACGTCCAATTTGACATTCTCAGATTCATTATCGTATCCGCGCTGCCTTCGCTGGAATGATATAAGTGTTTTCATGTATTCATTGCGTTTCCTTTTTCGATCGAATGGTAAGTCGGCTCCAAGACCCACCGAGTAATCGCCCTGGTGAAACAATAACCTGCTAAAGTCGGATCCCGTAGGTGACTCTATATCTTCGGCACGGCCAGTCAGATTTAACTGAATGCCAAGACCGTCAGCGGCCAATGCAAGCTGTCGTACCGCATCATCAAGTTCGTCCTTAGTGTTAGCCAGGTCCAGACGCCAAGCCAATGCCATCTCAATCGCTTCGGCTTCCGTATAATCAGGCTGGCTTATGCCGATTTCTTCCAGCGCTGTCAGCTCATTCTGGTCTAACACAATGTTGGCATCGGTTGGTAAAGACAACCTTATTTTGAATTCGTCAAGGGCCTGTTCATAACTTTGTCGGTCTCTAACGAGCTTGTTTTCTGCACTAAGTAAATTCTGTATGGCCTCATCCGCCTCGGATGGTGCCCTTTGACCAACTTCAACCTCCATCTTCAGTTGGTTTGTTGATTCAATCTGTCTTTTATAGCTTGCTTCAGTAATATCCACTGTATCCCTTGCCTGCAACACACCATAATAATTACTTATAATGCCAACTACAAAAGTCTTACGATAGCGGTTGAATGTGCGTATGTCATACAAAACATTTCGCTCGGCCTGGGTCAGTGCCTCTCTGGCCGTCCTGCCGGCACCGGCGCCCAGTAAAGGAACGGCTACAGTGGCACTTAGAACCGAACGTAACGAAGTATGAGGGTCGCCGGTAAGATACCGTATCCAGTTAAGCGCCAGGTTGGTGCTAACCTGAATTCCATCGGCTAAAAGGTAGTCTTTACTGACTGCGAGTTGCGAGTCAACCCTTCCTTCTTCAATGACACCACTTGCATTCTCGCCTTCATTTGTATATGTAGCGTCAATGGTTCCGAGCCATTGATATGCGTAATCATGCCGGATATCTGTTAAGTTGAGTGCCGAAGTGTAAAGAGATTCTTTTTGAGTCTGGTAATCCCGATTAAATTTTGTGGCAATTTCAACGGCTTGTTGAAGATTTATAACTCTTGACTCCGGTATCATTTCTGCAATTTCCACGTCATTTGGCGATGCCGGGTCATTAGAATCACTGATTGTATAATTAGCTTTTATACCGAAGTCATCCTGCCATTTGTCGTTAATAATCTTATAAACTTCTTTATCGGCATCCGCTCTATAGTGTTCGGGGCTGCACGCACCGGCAAAACCAAGGACAACAGCGATACCAAATAACCAGCATAACAACGTTACAGGTCGAAATTTACCGAACATAAAATTCTACTCCAACACACTTCCCATTTGCCTAATGCTATTTTTTACTCGAATGTAGCTCATTATATGATAAGGCGTTATTAAACAAAGACAAAAACCTCCCCCGCAAGTGCTCCCAATTTTGAATATTTGCCCTCAGTTTCACGTCGCAGGTTCCGGTAATATCTGCACTTTCATCAACTTATATGCCTATACCAAAAAAATCAGGCAAGACTCTTACTGAATTATTAGTCATTTACCACAAGTACAGACGCTTTGGTCTGTAAAAATATTGCAAAAATCTTATAATCTTCACCACGTAATAAAATAACATCTAATTTTGTTGTAAAACGGGGCAATTAAGTGTAAAATCACGGTTTACTCAAAGCTGGCGGCGTAGCCAAGAGGCCTAAGGCGACGGTTTGCAAAACCGTTATTCGGCGGTTCGAATCCGCCCGCCGCCTGTTCTCTCTTATCTTTAACTGTGAGTTCTGCAAAATTGCAGGTTAGGCATACTTTGGAAAGAAAAAAACGTTTTTTGTTTTTTTTCTTTTCAAACAGTAAGCTCTTGCAAAATGAATAGTTACAGGATTATTTAGGAAAATCAAAAAACGATTTTCTTAAATAATATATGCCTAACCTGCAATTTTGCTTAAAGCTTTATCTTCAAACCATAACCAAGGCCGATATTATGAAAGTAAATATCGAAAATCGCATTCTGGAGCTCCTCGATGGCGATATTACTGAAATGCAGACTGACGCCATTGTCAATGCCGCTAATGCTCGATTGATTTTGGGCGGCGGGGTCGCAGGGGCAATCAGAACAAAAGGCGGCCCCGAAATCCAGCAAGAATGCAATAAAATAGGCGGGACTTACGTCGGCGGTGCTGCGATAACCGGCGCCGGCAGCTTGAAGGCAAAACATGTAATTCACACCGTTGGGCCTCGGATGGGCGAAGGAAACGAAGACCAAAAGCTAAAAAAAGCCACGCTGAACTCACTTAAATTAGCCGACGAAAATAATCTAACGAGCATTTCTTTCCCGGCAATCAGTGCAGGCATCTTCGGTTTTCCTATCGAAAGGTGTGCCGAAATAATGCTCAAAACAACCATCGACTATCTTAAAGGCAAAACCGGCCTGAAAAAGGTCGTCTTTTGTCTCTTCGGCCGGGACAGTTACCAGGTCTTCGCAAACCAGCTCAAGAAGGAAATCTCAGAATGAGGGCAATGGTATTAAAAAAGCAATCCCCAATCGAAGACTTGCCTTTAGAGCCTGCTGATTTGCCAACGCCTACCGCGGCCGATGACCAGATACTTGTTAAGGTTTCGGTTTGTGGTGCCTGCCATACCGACCTCGACGAAGTTGAAGGTCGGCTAAAGCCCACAAAGTCGCCAATCGTTCCTGGCCATCAGGTCGTTGGAAAGGTAGCCGGTAAGGGAAAAGATGTAACAAAATTTAAAATCGGCGACCGTGTCGGAATTACCTGGCTTTATTCGGCTTGTGGCAAATGTGGTTTTTGTCAAATGGGCCATGAGAATCTTTGCGAACAGGCAAAATGGACCGGCAAAGACGCCGACGGCGGCTACGCAGAATTTACAGTCATCGGTGAGAATTTCGCTTATCCCATTCCTGAAGAGTTTACGGACCCGCAAGCAGCTCCGCTTTTATGTGCCGGTGTAATCGGTTATCGCACACTGAGACTTGCGGATATAACAGATGGCCAAAAGATTGGCCTATTCGGGTTTGGAGCATCGGCCCACATTGTGATTCAGATAATCAAACATAAGTTCCCCAATAGCCCGGTCTATGTCTTTACGAAAACAGCCAAACACGCCGAGTTAGCCAAAAGCCTCGGTGCCGTCTGGACAGGCCGCTCAGGTGACCGGCCTTCTGAAAAATTGAACAAAATTATGGATTTTACACCGGTTGGAGAATGTGTTCGGGATGCCCTCGGAGTTCTGGAAAGAGGCGGTCGATTGGTTATAAACGCAATTCGTAAAGAAACACCTGTCCCACCGCTGGAGTATGCGGAATATCTCTGGCTCGAAAAAGAAATAAAGTCTGTTGCCAACGTTACCCGTCTGGATGCAGAAGAATTCTTACCCTTGGCAGCACGGATACCTATCGTACCTACAATCGAGGAATTCCCGTTAAGGCAGGCCAACGAAGTACTCTACTCGATTAAACATTCGAAGCTTCGTGCCGCCGCCGTCCTGAGGGTCTTGGAATAAAGATTAAAACCACATCGACCCCAGCTTAGATTCTCCGGTGGGTAATGTTAAGGCTAAAGCCGAAATCCTGATACGGTCGGGATTGATAAGGAAACATCAAACTCCTGCGGTGTGAGCGTATAAGAAATCGAATCGCCAAAAACCTGCCTCGGGGCAATTGAATTTATCAAACGAATCTGGTATACTAAATAACAGCAGAAAAGCTTAACAGTGTGGTTATGTTAAGCTTAAAAAACAGGGCAAGGCTTTTTTGAGAGGCCGGCATAATGGAGACCAAATTTAACGTCTTCGAGATTCTCCAAATAGCCGAAAAAATCGACCATAATGGGGCCAAGTTTTACCTCAAAACGGCTGATTTGTTCGAAGACCCGGAACTTCGTAATATATATTACAAACTGGCCAACTGGAGGGCCAGGCACGAAAAGATCCTCGCACAGAGGAGAAAACGGTTTTCTGAAAAGACCGGAGAATTCGGCACTTTCGACCCTGATAATTACGTCTTGTCAAATCCACACGTCATGGCGGATCTTACTGTATTCGCACACAAACCAGACTCATCAGGAAGGCTGACCGGAGCCGAGAGCAGAGAGCAGATAATTAAAGATGCTATCAGAAGAGCAAAGGAAGCTATCATTTTCTATGCCGGATTAAAGGACTTTGCCCGTGACCCGGCCAGCAAAGATACTATCGACAAGATTATTAAAGAAGAGAACCGCCACATCCGACTACTCACTGAACAATCAGAGCAGCGGTAATCGACCATATAATTAACGACATCGAATCAACTGATTGTTGTCAATTGCCGGCACAGCAATACTGCACTGCAAAAGCTGAAATCATCATATACAGTAGCAGTCGTATCAGTGATTGTACCTTTGGCCTTTATACTCCAAGCACAGCTTAATGGCTGATTAGGCTACTTGCCGGAACCAGTTCCAAGGTTTTGCTGTATCTGCTTGTAAATAACACGCGACCTTTCCTCGTTGCCACCTAATTTGCCTGTTCTAATGCTAAGCTCGCTGCCATCGCCCGCTCCCGGCTCAATCCATATCGTGATTTTCTTACCATCCGCAGCTTTGGCGACAATTTTTGCTACAAAGACATCTTTGGCCTGTTCAACAATCTCTAACTCCAATTGTTTTAGAGCCTTTTGCGTCGCCAAATACACGCTGTTCAAATCCTTGCCGGCCACAGCGTAAAGTTTGCCGCCTGAATAAACAGCGGCATCACTACCGATGATTTGGGGTCTGCCACAGCCGCACATAGCCAGCATTAAACCGGCAAGCACACAAACTGTACACTTTCCTTGAATTGACATTTTTTTACTCCTTAAAAAAATATTATTATTCGCGCCGTTTATTTATCTCCGGCTGCTCACATTGTCAACACTTTATTTAAATTTCTCCCATCATCGGCAGCGAACAAGCTGGTCCATATCTACCTGGAGCTGAGGAATATTCGTTTTCAGGTCCTCGATAAAACGCAAACCATCTTTCCAGTATCCTGCCGTAGGCCTCAAATCTGCATGAAAACCGGCAAAATAACGGTTGATATTGTGGACTAAAAGCTCCCGCACATATTTGCTTACCATCGACGCTAACGATACCGGTAAAAATCGCTCATCTGCACCGACTACAAAATGCAGACGCATACCTTTACCGCCGCCTCGCAATTCATAGCTGCTGGCCGTTGGGCTCTCACGGATAATCCTCAATTCCATATCGCTAAACATTCGCTGCAGAGGTTTTCGATAGCGGACCCGTCCCCCTTGCCTATCGACCATAATTTGCAAATCATCCCCCGCAAAATTATCAAAAGCCCGCTTTATAAGTCGCGAGGTAGCGGTGAAAAGAACATTAGCTTTGTTCTTCACCGAAGCCACCATCTTGTTATAGTACCCAACGTCCAGACAATAGCTTTTCAGTTCCAGCAATTCGATGCCGTTTGAGGCCATATCGTCGGCCAGGACCGCCGAGACAATTCCCTTATCGGCAGCATCAGCCGAAAGGCGATAACTTCCGGCACCCTCGTACCAGGGATAAGCACTTATTCGCTCAAGGCAGCTCGGACATAATAATTCTATAAGTTCGGCCAACGTGGCCGGCTCTTTATCGAGACATTTCAAGGCCCCCAGGACCGTCCGCTCTAAATGCTTGATTCCCACAGCTCTGCTGTAAGCCTTCTTACTGTCGGTAATGAGCATTCGCCCCGCGAGATGTTTTCGCCTGCTGCCGACACTTTTTTGCAAAATCTGCCACAGGTCGGATGTCAAAATATGGTGCGGCAGCGAAAAAGTGCTCGACGATACGACCAACGGCCCCAGAAGCGGCCCAAAGCCGGCTTCATCTATTCCCACCAGA
>JAIVYN010000084.1:0-13968 GCA_048635425.1 Candidatus Aegiribacteria sp. | reverse complement strand
ACTCGCCCTTGTAACGGTCAGGAAATTGGGGTAATTCAAATCCGTCTTCGGTTGTATAATAGATGTTAAGAACAAAGCGTGCGCCGTATTTCGAATGGAGCTCTCGAAGATTCTTCAGGTAGAAGCAGTCGAACAGGGAGGCATAATTATTCTTCGCGATATCGCGCAAAAAGAAGCTGTTATCGTCAATCGAAAATCTGTAGCGGGGCTGGGATTGCCGGTCCCAGAGGACCCGCACTTGATGCTCGCCTCTGCCGAAGCTGCCCTGAGAGATCGCAATGATTTCCGTCTGCTTTTTCGACAGAACAATTTCTGAGGTGAATCTCGTGCCCTGACGTTGTGCAGGCGCTCCGTTGACCATCACCCGGTCGCGCAGAGGGGCCTGTCCGGATACCTGAATTTTCAAGCCTCCACTGACTTGCTTGCCGTGCCTTCGGTTCAAAACCGCCCCGTGAAACGGCTCATCAATCCATATAGACCCGGATGCTCGTGCCAAGAGCATCTCCGGCCTTGCGAGAATGATTCCTACAGCACCTGCTGCTGTAGTTTGCAAAAAGTTACGTCGTGTTGTTGATAGTTCCTTCATTATCTCATCTCCCTTTATAATTAAAGTTGAATCCTTCCTTATCGATTCAGCGAGTGGCTTTGAATCCTATTTGTATCTGCCGGCCTGGATTTTTTACGTTTCCTTCAGATTCATAAGCTTATCTTGATAACAAGGGACCGGGTGAAATCGGGAAGGGTAATCCTGTTTCCTTCGACTCCACCTTTTATCCATCGATTAGACCAAGGATCGTAGAAACTTACAATAGCTCGATTCAACTCCTTGCCAACATCCGGCAATGAGACAATAGCATTTCTAATCACGGTGGGTGGTTTGCCTTCGGCCAATTCGGTTTGCCAGTTGTTTTGCTTATCCCTGCACCAGGCAAGTAGAGTGTGTCTGCCCTTGAGCGCATAGATGCGCAGGCGCGGATGGTCGAGCTTCATCGGCTCGAATGCCTCGGCTGGTGGGTCAACCCCCTTGATTGCCTCGGCAAACCGGTCAAACTGGAACCACAGATTGTTGGCTGCTACATATTGGTCCCAGTGCCAGTTTTGGCCCGTGCCGGCTGCTCCTGCAAAGAATGGTGCGAAGATAACGTCGTGGAGTATGATACCTGCCTTGTCTTTCTGATACAGCTTGAATGGACCGGTATGACTCGGTTCGACAGCACCGCTTTCTGCAAGGAGAATCGGCTTTGTCGATGTGAAGTTCTGCAATTCCTGTATCGCATCTGCTGTGAGTACATCAACCGGACCCTTGCACACGTCCAGAGAGGCACCAAGGTCCAGGTAACGGTGCACGTTGGCAAAGTCGTTGTTCGTCATCAGGCATACCCTGCGGTATCTCTCTCGCTTACTGTCATTGTCAAAACTGCCCAGACTCTGGGTGACCATGTTTTTCGGAAAACGCTTCTTTAGCTCCAGCAGCATCTCCTCAGTCCATTCCATGTATCCTTTGCCTCTCACCGTGTCCATCTCATTCCAGAGTTCCCAGGCAAAGATTATGGGGTCGCTGCCATATCGTTCCGCGTACCACTGGATTTTCTTCTTGAACTGCTCACGGCTCCTTCGACCCTGAAAGAAATCATCTATGTCCTTTGCAGGTCCTCCGTTCGAAACATGATGTATCGGCTTAGCCGCCCAGCGTTGAGTTTTTCTGAAGAAGTGACGGAAGTGCTCGAGCGTCATCTTGACACGGATATTGTGTCGTCGGGCCATTTCAAGAACGGCATCAATGCGTTTGGCCTTGTCGGCATCGTACTTGCCGCTGCGCTCATGCTCCACGTCAAAGAAGTTGTGACTCAGCCAGATTCGTATGTAGTTGCCTCTATTTTCGGAAAGGCTTCTCATCCATTGTTCCATAGTAGCCAAAGCCTTTTTTTCACTACTGCCTCTGGGCGCAATCATGTTCAAACCAATTGGAACGTATGGCCTGCCGTTTGAAAGCTGAAAGTAACGTCTATCCTGCCGGCTTACCTGCACGAGCTTGTCTGTGGCAACACTGTCTTTTTTCTTCCAAACTCGCACATATTCAATACTGTACGTGGACGGAAGGTCGCTATCTTTTGGAAGGCCAAACCACTTGGGCATGGTTTCACTGTCGAAATTCAAGGTTAAAGGCTGATGCCAGTGAGTATTGTCCACCAACCTGACGAGAACCCCATCAAAATACCACTTGATTCTCTCCTTATCCCATTCCAATCCATAGATATGAAAGTCATCTGCCAGATTTGAAGGTGCAATCCATTCTCCATGCTGGGACCAATGTTTCTTCTCAGTGGGAGTTCTGAACACATGCACGTTCATGTTGTATTTCTTCTCAAATCCAGGGGCACCGCCGCCAATCTCAAATACATCAATTTCTGTCCACAATTCGGGAGTATTGTCATAGAACCAAAAAGAGCTGGAGCCGTGAGATTTCATAGGCCTGCATTTAACTTCAAAATATCCGTATTTGACTTTGGTTTTGCTTTGAACTGCGGCAGAAGTGTAAGTGTGATATCCTTTGTCCTTCGGCATTTCAGTTACTTCCTGTTTCTTCATAGCCAGATGTAGCTTTCCGTTACTTACACTGACATTGCCGGAATAGAAGAATGCCGGTTGCCTGCCTAACCACTTTGGATTCGTAGGGTACCATTTATTAGGAACAAGTGTTGTGCCCTCAAATTCGTCGCTCATCAACTCGTACTTTATCCATTTGCCCTCATTGGTTTGGTCGGATAGTGGAAAGGCATCAGTAACTCGTTTAGGTTTTGGACCTAATTCACCAGCTCTTACCCAGTCTTTAGTGGGCTTTCTCATATTAGCAAAAGAGTCTGTGTTTACAATGGTACACAGGAGACAACACAAACAGATTTTCTGAACGTTCCTTTTTCCCATATTACACACCTAAAAGTGTAAGAATTCCTCTTTAGTTCCTGTTGCGGAAACAGTATTTGTCATTCCCGCGGAAGCGGGAATCCAGCTTTTTCGCTCTGGACCCCTGCTTTCGCAGGGGTGACATCGTCGGTTTTTGCTTTCCGCAACAGATACTATTTACAGAGTCCAACCTTCTCGATATCGAGTGCGGATGTACTTGTTGGCCTCCGGCAGGTTTGTTACCTTCATCCTGACTCCATCCCATTCGATCCTGGCATCAACTCGCTTAGCAACATTGCCGAGCAGACATACTTCGGTCAGAAGACCCGAATACTCAAAATCAGCGCCAGCCGGTTGGCCACTCTTACAAGCCCGCACCCAATCCTGCTCATGAGAGCCTTTCACCCTCGGGATAGTCTTTGGGGGTTGTTTGTACGCTTTCATTTTACTCTCAGGTATCAGTCGAGGCCCTTCCCCATAAACGCCGGCTACGAGTTTGCCTTTACTGCCTTTAAATAGCACTCCCCCCTCTGTATGGCCCATACGCCTGCCGTCTTGAAGCTCTATCGGCCGAGGTGGGCGAACACCCTCATACCATGTCAGCTTAACTGGCGGCGAGCTCCTACGTGCTGGGAATTGGTAAGTCACTATGGATGCCACCGGATGTGTGTCTGGATTCAGATCCAGCGAGGTTGCGTCCACACTCCTCGGATGTCCCAGCTTCAATGCCGAAAAAACAGGGTCCAGGGTATGAGCGCCACGGTCTCCCATCATACCGCAGCCGAAGTCCCACCAGCATCGCCACACCGCGGGATGGTACGCCGGATGATAGGGCCGTTCGGGCGCAGGACCCAGCCAAAGGTCCCAATCCAGTGTGGATGGAACCGGCGGTGTTTCCTTGGGACGGCGGCTCCACTTCGAGCTCCACCCAGCATGACCAAACGGATAATAGGACAAACTGCACCAGGCATCGACCTCACGGACTTCGCCAATAGCACCATCCCAAATCCACTCACAAATCAGACGAATGCCCTCACCTGAATTGCCTTGAATACCCATTTGTGTGGTTACACCGGTTTCTTGTGCTACTTTTGCCAGCATACGCGACTCATAAATATCGTGCGTCAGCGGCTTCTGACAATAAACGTGTTTTCCCCTTCGCATCGCCTCCATGCTGATAACCGCGTGTGTATGGTCCGGCGTGGCAATCACAACAGCATCGATGTCTTTCTGTTTGTCCAGCATTTTCCTAAAATCAGTATATATCTTTGCTTTGGGATACCGTTCGAATGTTTTGGCTGCGTATTCGTAGTCCACGTCGCACAAGGCCACGATATTTTCGCTCTCAAGCTGCCGTAGATTACTCTTGCCCATACCCCCGACACCAATACCGGCGATATTGAGTTTCTCACCAGGCGGGGTATGCCCAGGTCCTCCCAGAACCTCTCTCGGCACAATCGTGATAGCAGCGGCTGTTGCTGTTGCGGCAAGAAACCGGCGTCTATCTATATAGTTCTTTGACATCGGTATTTCTCCTTATAATTTATGAGTTCTGCAAAATTGAGGTTAGGCATACTTTGAAAAGAAAAAAAACGTTTTTTATTTTTTCTTTTCAAACAGTAAGATATTGTGTAATAAGCAGTTATATGATTATTTAAGAAAATCAAAAAAACAGATTTTCTAAAATAATATATGCCTAACCTCAATTTTGCAGGAGCCTTTTGACACCTCGGGACAAAATATCTCATAATAGCACCCGACATTTTCCACGGACGACGCTCACCAACGGAGTCCAGCATTCCTGAGATGCTATATTACCATATCTGGTTTAAAATCATAACTGTTTTTAAACCTTGACCGTAGCTCGAGCTAAGTAATTGCGTATAGGCGGCAGAATGAGTATTACATTTGTTAGGAACTAACCGCTAACTTTCTTCGAAGGATTCCGCATTTGCTCCAACACCTTTTTTCATTACTTTTTTTGCTTTGGTGCCCAAGTGTATTAGAAAAGAGGCTTGGCGGCCTTGTTGAGCAAGAATATACTATGAAATATGAAAAGTCGAAAAGTCCCAGATTATATTTTTTCTCGTTGACAATCGAAAGTTGATAAGGTACAAAACGGGCGGCCAAATAATTAATCTTTTTTCGGAGGTACACATTATGAAACGCCAAACATTTCTCAAGGCAGTCCTGTGTTGTTCGCTGATAGTTCTGTTCATGCTCTCAGCACAGGTCAAAGCTCAGTCGTCTCGATCCCGCAGAGGGGGGTTGTATGGCGACTGGCTGGTCAAGGTCGATTACGATGGACGGCAGTTCGAATCGATTCTTTCGTTTTCCAGAGACAGGGAGGGGAACCAAACCGGTAGCTGGATAAGCTTCATGGGACTTAGCGAGCTGAAAGACATTAAGTATGAAGAAGGTCAGCTCAGCTTCGCGTGGAGCCGTCGTAATCGGCAAGGTGAAACCTCGACGTCGAACTTCAAAGGAAAGGTCGAGGAAGGAAAACTCTCCGGAACGCTGTCGAGTGACAGAGGGGAGTTTAAGCTTCAGGGCGAGCGCAGCCCAAGAGTACCCCGGGCGGTCGGGAGCTGGGCAATGAAGTATAACATCGGTGACCGGGAAATAACGTCAACGCTTGTTATTAAAGCCGACAAGGAAGGTAATCTTACGGCCCAATGGCAGGGCCGACGGAGCAAAAGTGAGATCACGGACTTGCAATACGAACGGGGTAATCTGACCTTCAAGCGAAAAAGTACATATCAGGATCGTCAGCGGGAATCGGCCTTTGAGGGGACCGTCCGAGGGGACACGCTTTCCGGAACGATGAAGTCTGAGAGGGGAGAGATGACGGTTGAGGGAAAACTGATTGGTGCTCCGGTGATCGGCACCTGGAATCTTGAAGTTACATCCGAGCGGGGCAGCCGCAAGCAGAGACTGAGGGTCAACCCGGACATGAGCGGATTGTATGGGGCTATTCCCATTAAGAAGGTCAATCTTGAAGGCAACCAGGTGAGTTTTAAGATCGTTCTGGAATTCGGTGAGCAGAGATTCGAAATGGACTTTGAAGGAAAACTGGACGACTCGAAGCTTGCCGGAGAGCTGACGAGCTCCAGGGGCAGCCAGAAGATTAAGGGTACGAAGGTTGTCCGTACATTCAGGAGACGCAGTACAGGGTAAGTAAAGTATAGTCTATTGAGCCTGCTGGAGAGAGCTTCGGCAGGCTCTTTTTCTATCTCCATCCTCCTATTTCGGAAGGCTTCTGCAAAATTGAGGTTAGGCATATATTATTTAAGAAAATCTGTTTTTTTGATTTTCTTAAATAATCACCTAACTGATTATTACACAATGACTTACTGTTTGAAAAGAAAAAACAAAAAACGATTTTTTTCTTTTCAAAGTATGCCTAACCTCAATTTTGCAGAACTCATTTATTTCGGAAGAAAGGAGACATATTATGAGAGCAAGAATTAGTTCCTTCAAAGAACTTACGTTTCTTGTTTTGGCATCATTTATCTTCTCGGCAGCGGCACCGCAAGGTGTCCTGTGGAGTGCTCAGCAGAGGCAACAAGAGCGAACGGCAAAGGAAATTCTGGACGCCACGGGCGTCAGGGGCGGGCTCATCGTTCACGTTGGTTGCGGTGACGGCAGACTCACGGCCGCGATGCGGGCCAGTGACAGCTATCTGGTGCATGGTCTGGACAAAAGCGCCGGCAACGTAGAACGGGCTCGCAAGTATATCAAGCAGCTTAACATTTACGGCCCGGTGTCAGTCGATAAGTGGACCAGCGACAGTCTGCCATACATTGACAATTCTGTGAACCTGCTTGTTGCTGGAAACTTGGGCAAAACTAACATGACGGAAATCATGCGGGTACTGGTGCCTAACGGTGTGGCGTACATTAAGGCTGACGGCAAATGGACAAAGCACGTTAAGCCTTGGCCAAAGGAAATTGATGAATGGACGCATTACCTGCACGATGCCAGTGGCAATGCAGTGGCCAACGATACGGTTGTGGGTCCGCCGCGGCGGATGCAGTGGGTCGGCAGCCCGCGCTGGGCGCGAAGCCACGAACACTCGGCGAGTCTCAATGCGCTCGTCTCGGCGAACGGACGGATATTCTACATTATGGATGAAGGCCCGAGGGACTCCATACAGCTTCCGCCCAGATGGTTCCTCACCGCGCGAGACGCCTTTAACGGGACGGTCCTGTGGAAGCGTGAGCTGCCGAAGTGGTACAACCATCTCTTTCCGCTCAAGAGCGGCCCGGCGAGGCTGACGCGGCGGCTCATCGCGATCGGCGATGAAGTTTATACGACGCTCGGCATCAACGCTCCGCTGAGCGCCATCGATGCCGCGACGGGCAAGACGATTCGCACGTACACGGGCACCAGGACCGTCGAGGAGCTCGTTTCCGCAAAGGGCGTATTGTTCCTGGTCGTTAATCCCGACCGCGAGCCGGTCGGCTATCAGCAGGAGAACGCGAACTGCTGGACGGAACGCGACCGCGCCAGTAAGCGATGGGGCTGGGACCAAACGGTCGATGAGCTGATGGCCGTCGAGGCCAAGACAGGCGAGATTCTCTGGAAGCTCGAGGGTAAGATCATGCCAATGTCGCTGGCAGCCGACGGGGAACGTGTTGTCTATCACGACGGTGAGGCGGTCGTGTGCATCGAACACGGCACTGGCAGGAAGCTGTGGCGAACACCTGTTAAGTGTAGTTCACTTATTCCTACGGGCTGGTCGCCATCGATGGTGATGTATAAAGACGTGGTCCTCTTCTCCGGGCAGAAGCTCTCGCTCGTGGCCCTGTCGGCCAAGGACGGCGAGGAGCTGTGGGCGTTGAAATTGCATCCGTCCGGGCACTTCTGTCCCGAGGATGTCTTCGTCATCGACGGACTGGTCTGGTCGGGCGACATCGCCAGCGCGCGGCCGCGTTCTACGGGCATGTTCACCGGTCGGGACCCGCACACGGGCGAAGTCAAGCGCGAATTCCTACCGGATGTTGAGCCCTTCGCCATTATGCACCAGCGGTGCTATCCGAGCAAGGCGACCCAGAAGTACATCATCCCGTCATGGATTGGCACGGAGTTTATCAATCCTCGGACGAAGGAGTGGGAGATCCACCACTGGGTCCGCGGCGGATGCTTCTACGGCATGATGCCGTGCAACGGCTTAATCTACGCACCGCCGCACTCGTGCGCGTGCTACTATCAATCGAAATTGAACGGCTTTAACGCCCTGGCCCCGGCCGCCCAGAAGAAGCTGTCCAATCCATCAGACGCCGAGCGCCTCCAACGTGGACCTGCCTACAAAGAAATACGAGATACGAAATACGAAATACAAGACACGGACAATTGGCCCACGTACCGCCACGACGCCGCCAGAAGCGGACATATCAGAACGAAGGTCCCTGCAACGCTCGAACGTGCTTGGCAGATTGAGCTTGGCGGCCGCATTACGCAGCCTGTTATGGCAGATGGGAAGCTGTTTTTGGCATCCGTGGATACGCACACGGTGCAAGCCCTGGACGCAGCTTCCGGTGCGAAGCTCTGGAGTTACACAGCCGGGGGACGCGTGGACTCGCCTCCCACGGTTTACAAGGGGCGTGTGCTGTTCGGGTCGGCCGACGGCTGGGTTTACTGTCTTCGTGTTTCGGACGGAGCTCTCGCTTGGCGGTTCCGGGCGGCTCCACATGACCTGCGGCTGATGTCGTACGAGCAGTTGGAGTCCGTTTGGCCTGTCTCGGGCAGCGTGCTGATTCAGGATGGAGTCGCCTACGCCCTGGCGGGCAGGTCCGTGTTTCTGGACGGCGGCATGCGGCTCCTGCGTCTCGACCCGCTGACTGGAAATAAGCTTTCTGAGACCATTCTGGACGACCGTGACCCGAGAACGGGCGAGAACCTTCAGACGAGAATTCAGCACAAGAAAATGCCAATCGGGCTGCCGGACATCCTCTCCAGCGATGGCAAGTTCGTGTACATGAGGTCCCAGCGGTTCAACTTGCAGGGACGCCGTGCGGTCATCGATCCCGAGCACCAGACCGATCAAGAAGGCGAAGGGATTCATCTGTTCTGCCCCACAGGATTTCTGGACGACTCCTGGTTCCATCGGACCTATTGGATCTACGGCAAGAACGCGGGCGAGGGATGGGCTGAGTGGTCTGTTCCTGCAAGGCTTGTTCCAGGCGGGCGAATTCTTGCGTTTGATGATACCAATGTATATGGCTATGGCCGTCACCCACAGTACTTGTGCAACTCGTCTGTACTGGAATACCGGCTCTTTGCGGCCGACAAGAAACTTAATCCTGAACGGATTGCACGGGTCCTCAAGGCCAAAATCCCCCAAAACACGGTCAACTGGAGAAACCGGGCCAAGCGTCCGGAGTCGGATCTCAGCGCGGTCTATCGCAAATGGATGATTGAGAAACCTCCGCTGGTCGTCCGGGCCATGGTCCTGGCGGATAGAACGCTGTTCGTCGCAGGTCCGCCGGATGTCGTAGATGAGGAGAAGATCTGGGGCCGCACTCTCGAGCCGCCAGTACAGGCAAAATTGAAAGCACAGGGCGATGCTCTTGATGGCGCACAGGGCGCCTTTCTCTGGGCCGTTTCGGCCGAGGATGGCACGAGGCGGGCACAGTATCGGCTCGAATCACCTCCAGTCTTTGACGGTATGATCGCTGCCGGCGGTCGGCTGTACATCTCCACCATAGATGGTCGTTTGGTATGCATGGGCAAGAGGGATTAAGAGCTTATCCGAATAACTATTTGCTCTCGCCCAGCCCCTGCCGCAGGGGCGGGGCTCGCCTGTCATTCTGAACGGAGCGTAGCGAAGTGAAGAATCTCCTCTTCGTTGGCCAGATTCTTCGGCTTCGCCTCAGAGTCCCTCCTGAGCTTGTCGAAGGAATGACAAAGGATGAAGGGTTATTCGGATATGCTCTAAGGGTAAAACGGAACGAGATAGAGTTTTTGTCCGTTCCACTTGTATGGGATATCCCGGTTGTTATTCACCAAAGCTCGTAGTCCTTTTGACTAATCAAAAGGACTACATAATTTATCCTGCTCATGCAACAGGTCATTATGATTTGGTATTTCTCCACCATCTCGCTATTTTCTAAATTCTCTCTACTTGATGCAAACCTCTCAAAACATTTTACCGGCTAAATCCAACCAAGGCAAGAAACAACCAAAGATTTATCCACTAAAAAAAGCGAAAAAGAAGCGAATGGGCTCGTAGTCCTTTTGACTAATCAAAAGGACTAGATACATTATCCTTCCAATCGCTTTCAGTCAGCTTAAAAAACAGCCCAATATGATTGGCCTGGTGGTCGAAGGCAGAAGCTCGCGACAAAGCCTGTCCTGAGCGCAGCCTGCCCTGAGCGTAGTCGAATGGGTCGAATGGGCTCGCTTTGGGAGCGGCTGTGCCTGAGAACACAAAGCTGACCTTCTCCCTTTAATCTGCGCAATTCATCCTTCGTAGCGAATCTACCGCGGAGAACGGATCTGTGTTTTAAATCTGTGTAATCCGTGGTTCAAATATTATTGAATTCTCTGTGTGCTCTGTGGCTAATTTTTACTTGTGAATTGAATTTTCTCTGCGTTCTCTGTGGCTAAAAAAATCCGTGAAATTTATGCCTCTGTGCCTTAGGTAATAGGTATCCGTGGCGTTAAGATAGGTAAAATATCCGTCAGTTTTCAACCAAAAGCGAGGATACCTTCGAGTAAAAATTAAATTTTTCAAAATTTTTTTTACTGCTCTGCCTACATCGAGTTACGAGAATCCCGAATAGAGAATCGAGTACTTTTTTCGTATCAAAAGTGCAGGTAGCTCTAATTATAGAGGCGATGCTTTTTTCGCCTCCGAAAAATGCAGCCAAAAATGGAAGATAATTTATTTACAAGCCCTTAAGGGAATTACCAATCATGAGCATCGAGAATCCAACTTTAGCTCACTTTAGGCACTTTAGCTCACTCTTCACTAACGGCACCTCTACATCTGTAAAGAATCCTCTACAAATCAACCCTTTTTATGCAAAACAAACCCAATTTACCGGAAACTCAAATGAACGTAAGTGACTATTACACAAAGGTATATAAAAATGAAACCGCCTTCAGGCGGGGAAAAAACAAACCCAATTCAAACCCAAACAAAGCCAATTCCCGAAAAGCCCAAATGAATGTAAACTCACTTATAACAAGGGATTACAGAAAAAACGATGCTTTCTTAGTCCGAATAAACAAACCCAATTTCGTTAAAGGCCCAAAATGAACGCAAACGTCTATGCCACAAAGGATTATAAAAATGAAACCACCCTCAGGCCCAAAAAAACAAAGCCAATTCAAACCCAATTCAAACCCTGTCCTGAGCGCAGTCGAATGGGCCAATCTCGAAACAACTCCAGGGCCCCAATGATCGCAATCGCCTTCGACTACAATGGCATTTTCGTCACTCGTCTCGGAAGTCCCGGGATAATTTGCTTGATTTGAGGGTCTTAATTTGATAGAATGAAAAATAATCGCGAAAATGTGCAAGTTCTGAGGAGGATAGAGATGAACCCGTGGGTTGAAACCGCAGGTGTTGTTCTGGTAGCTGTGTTGGGTATTTTTCTTGGCAGGATCTTTTCGGGTCTTCGAAAACCCTATTGGCTATTCGGCTATTTTCTTTCCCTTGTGCTAATCGTAATGCTGGTCCTGGTCAGGTGCAATAATGCGTTGTACTTTGTCCGGCCGTTCTGCTGGATTACAAGTGGACGGGTCAAGTTCGTCATTTTATCTTTAGCTGTTACAATGGGCCTGACCGTTTTGCTGTCACGTCTGCCTCGCAAATGCGAAAAACTGCTGGTTTGCTTCCTGATGACCGTGGTTGTAACCTGGTTCCTGATTTTTCCTTTTCTTGTTCCAGCTTTGATTAAGGACCATCTCTCGAGTATTAAAACAAGGTTTAATTCCGAGGGTGTCTGTTTTCAAAGTACAAATTATACTTGTGGCCCTGCAGCGGCGGTAACCGCTCTCGGAAGATTGGGTTTATCCGCCGACGAGGGTGAAATAGCTATACTTTCTCATACCAGTCCGGTCGCAGGGACACTCCCGGCTTGCCTTAGCTCAGCTCTGCAAAGTCGTTATGGTGCTGCGGGCCTAAAATGTCAGTACCGTCACTTTGATTCAATCGAGCAGCTCAGGAATGCCGGTGTTACTTTAGCTATGTTAAGGGACTCATTTCTTCTGGACCACTGTCTGGCTGTCCTCGAAGTCTCGGACCAGACAATCACTGTGGCCGACCCCCTTGCCGGTACGAAGTTGATGTCCCATGAGCAGTTCGAGAAAATCTGGCGATTTTCCGGAATTGTCCTGGAGCGGGAGCGTACTCAGAGCATCTAATATTACAGCGCCACTTAACATCAAAAAATGGTTCTGGCCCTAAAATCCGAAGCACGAAGCACGAAATCCGAAACAATACCAAATTTCAAAAATCCAAATTTTCAAAACAAAAAATTGAATTCTCGCTTACGGCACAGACTTAATGTTTTGTTCATTTGAACTTTGGTAATTCGGATTTGTTTCGTGCTTCGATATTCGAATTTCGGATTTAATATAATTGACATAACGTTTTATACAACAAAATGTTATCAATGCTAAACAAATCTAAGCAGCGTTGTAATATTAATTAAGCCCACCCAATTTTGGATTTCTTCACCAGCTGTGACATATAGTTGTCACAGTGCGAATATAAATATTGCCAAATCGTCATAAGATAATAGATTTTACCTGCAGATGCGTTGAACCCCGTCCATTGTCCACAGTCCCGAAAGGGACGCCTTGCGGCAAAGACGGGACGGGGTGAACATCGCCGGCGCGATAATAAAGTTATAAGATTCACCGGCTGAGCTGACTCTTGCGGGGGAGCTCGGCCGGGCTGTTTTTTTTATCCGAACCGAATCAATTGTCCGTTATTCTATCCGTTTCCTATAAAGCCGCGTCCGCAAAGCGTTTTTCCAGGCGGTCCAGTTTGAATCGCTTTGCTCACTGTCAATCGCCGCTGTTACCTGGCTCATCTTGGCGTCCAGGTCGTCGATATAATAGACAATAAAGGCCTCCGCCGTTGCCGGCAGCTTTGGTGAGCCGAATTCATATTGGCCGTGATGCGAGAGGATAATATGCCCGAGAGCGTCCAGGACTGTTTGCTCTATCTGCGTTCCCTTTGCCCTGAGTGCATCAGCTTTTTGATTTATCATAAGAAGGCTCTTGACAATATGGCCTATTAGCTGGCCTGAATCGGTATACGTAAAGGCCATATCGTACGAAAGCTCTTCGGTCTTGCCGATATCGTGAAGAAATATCCCTGCCAAAACCAAGTCAGTATGCACCTGGGGATACAACGGTAATATCGCAACAGCCACCCGCAGCATATTGTGTGTGTGCTCCAGCAGTCCGCCGATATAACTATGGTGGAGCTTCATGCCGCCGGGCACATCGCGGAATTTCTTCATAAGCTCACCATCCGCCAAAAACTCCTCGACCAGCGTCTTTAACTGCGGATTTTTTATTCGTCCTACTATCTTTTTTACATCCTCGAACATCTGCTTCGTGTCTTTTTCCGTTCGCGCAAGAAAATCATCTATGTGGACTTCGCTTGCATTGACGACACTGATGTTATTTACGATGATTTGCAGGTTGTTCTGGTAAAGCTCGCTTCGACCCTGTATGTGGACAAAGCCGGGTTTTGGCAGCGCCTTATAAATTGTTTCGGTTGCCTGCCACATCCGTCCGTTCAATTGTCCGCTGCGATCCAAAAGGAACATTGCGATGTATAAATCGCCTCGCGTTGTGCTTCGCAAAATTGGGTCCCTTATGATATAAATATTATCGATTGACTCTCCCGGCTCGACCTGGTTGATGAATTTATGTGCCATTATTCGCTCCGTATTTGATATTTCAGTTATTTAGGACTTGTAAATAAATTATCTTCCATTTTTGGCTGGCTGCGGCTTCGGCTGGCGGTGTCAGCAAAACTCGGACTACCAACCAGTAGGCCTGCGTTTTGCTTCCTTGCCAGCCTTGTCCTCGCTC
>JAIVYN010000083.1:0-14025 GCA_048635425.1 Candidatus Aegiribacteria sp. | reverse complement strand
CGAGGTGAGTTGTATAAAGCCGAGCAAATGCATCTAAAGTCGCTGGAGATAGAGAAGAAGCTCGGCTGGCCGGAAGGTATGGCCATTGATTATGGCAATTTAGGAACGATTTATTGGAAGCTAGGTGAGTTGGATAAGTCCGAAGAGATGCATAAAAGAGCGCTGGAGATTAATGAAAAAATTGGTTGCATTGAAGGGGTTGCGCTTAATTATGGCAATTTGGGTCTGGTTTATCAGAGCCGCGGTGAACTTGGTAAGGCCGAAGAGATGCATAAAAAGGCTCTGAAGATTGCAGAGAAGCTTGGACATCTTGAAGGGATGGCCGGACAATACGGTAATTTGGGAGTGATTTATCAAATTCGAGATGAGCTGGATAAGGCCGAGGAGATGCACAAAAAGTCATTAGAGATAGAAAAGAAGCTTGGGCATTTGGAGGGGATGGCTAATGAGTACGGCAATTTGGGAAATATTTATCGAATGCGTGGTGATTTTGAAAAAGCTAAAAAGATGTATAGTAGAGTTCTGGAGATTGAGGAGAAACTGGGACGCCCAGATAGCATCGCATTTGCTTATGGCAATTTAGGGGCGATTTACAAAAATAGCGGTAAGTTAGATAAGGCAGAAGAGATGTATCTAAAATCTTTGAAGATCAAGGAAAAACTTGGATTACAACAAGGTATGTCAATATCTTACGGCAATTTAGGGAATGTTTATTATACTCGAGGCGAATTGGATAAGGCCGATGAAATGCATAAAAAGGCGTTGGAGATTGATGAAAAGATTGGTCACTTGGAAGGAGTGGCAAGGCATTCGTCAAATCTTGGGATGGTTTATCAGAAGCGTGGTGATATTGGCAAGGCCAAGGAGTACTGGGAGAAGGCGTTGGGTCTTTACAAGAAAATTGGTATGCCGCATATGGTAGAGAAGGTGGAGGGGTTGATAGAGGGGATAGACACTTACTGACACGGACTTTTAGAATACTGACTAACACTGACTTCTTAGACACTGACTTTTTAGACACTGACTGACACGGGCTTTTAGAACACTGACTGACACGGAATTATTTCGTATTGAGTATTGCGTAGAGCGGTAGAGGACAGACAAGGAGAAAATATCGAATATCGAATAAGGAATATTGAATTACGAAGTTGAGATTATGGCGCGTTGTGGATTGTGTCGTCGTGCCGACGACGGCTAAACGATCCCATACCGCAGGGGACGAACGACAGAAAGCGGAGGGCGGAAAACGTGTTAGATAATTTGAGAGATTTTACTTGACGGGGAAGAGGCTGATTTGGTATAAATGAATATAGTAAATTCAGCCCCTGCCACAGGGGCTGGGTAAAGCTTGTGCCTGTAGAGGTGGGTATCTGTAAATCTTTAGTCTTCCTGCGGGTGCAATTCTTGTAGTTTGTCTATATAGTTATGCAAAATTGAGGTTAGGCATATATTATTTAAGAAAATCAAGTTTTTGGTTTTCAATTAACAATCAATATTAATTTTATGAAGGAGGACTATTATGTGTAAGCAGTTGATTTATCTTGTATCTTTTGTTCTGGTGCTGAGTGTGGCAAGTAATGCCTCGGCTGATATCATCGCCCACTGGAGGCTCGATGACGGTTCCGGCACCATGGCTGTGGATTCCGTCGGCAATAATGATGGAACCCTGCAAGGCGACCCAACCTGGACAGCCGGCTGGATAGGCGCCGCGCTGGAGCTCGACGGCGATGATTATGTGGAATGCGGGAATAGTGATGAATTAAATATCACTGAGCAAGTTACACTCTCAGCATGGATAAGACCTGACCCGGACTTTAACTACCCCGACTGGTCCGGCATTATCATGAGGGGCGGGCCAAATATTGACACCTTTGCATTTTACTATAATGGACCCAACCAGCAGCTCGGATTTAAGACAACCGGTACTACTCCCCCCTGGATGGCCATAGCAGCCCCCGGTCTCTTTGACGGCGAATGGCATCACGTCGCTGCAGTTTACGATGGGGCAAGAAAGCCCGTATATCTGGATGGTGAAGAGATCGGAGCAATGGATTCTACAGGTACGATAGAAACCAGTACCGGCCGTTTGCTTCTGGGGGCCGGAAGAGATATGAACCCGCCGACCCATTATCTTGTCGGTTTGATAGATGACGCACGTATTTACGACGAGGCGCTGCCGCCGGAAAAGATTCAGGGTACTATGCAAGGTGGTGAAGGATATCCGTATGCTTTGGGTGCCGTCCCGCAAGATGGTGCCCTGCATGAGGATACATGGGTAAACCTTTCCTGGAAGGCGGGAGATACTGCGGCCTCGCACGATGTGTATTTGGGCGATAATTTTGACGACGTGAACGACGGTGCCGAGGGCACGTTCCATGGCAATCAAACCTCACTGTTTTTAGTTGCCGGCTTTCCCGGATTTCCTTTCCCGGACGGCCTTGTTCCAGGGACAACTTACTACTGGCGGATTGATGAGGTTGAGGCTGATGGTGCTACAAAACACAAAGGCCATATCTGGAGCTTTTCGATTCCTCCCAAGACCGCATATAATCCCGACCCGGCTGATGGCGCCGAGTTGGTAGAACCAGATGTGCATCTTAGCTGGACGGCAGGTTTCGGCGCAAAATTGCACACCGTATATTTCGGCGAGAATTTTGATGATGTGAACAACGCAACTGGTGGACTCCCACAGGGAACTGCAACCTATACTCCCGACACACTTAAAATGGCTCATACTTACTACTGGCGTGTCGATGAGTATGATGCCGTCGAGACATATAAAGGCGACGTCTGGAGCTTTACTACTGAGGGCGCCGTTGGAAGCCCGGACCCGGCTAATGGTGCTGTGGATGTAAAACATACACCGACTCTTACCTGGTCGCCGAGTGTCTATGCCGCTTCGCATCAGGTCTATTTCGGCGCTGATGAAGATACCGTGAAAAATGCCGATACAGGTTCGCCGGAGTACAAAGGAACAAGGGACCTTGGTGCTGAGAACTACGAGCCTGAAAAACTTGAATGGGATACTGCTTACTACTGGCGAATTGACGAGGTCAATAACGCCAATCCAGATAGTCCGTGGACAGGAAAAGTCTGGAGCTTTACGACAGCCAACTTCCTTGTCGTGGACGATTTCGAGTCCTACAACGACATTGACCCCCCTGACCCGGGGAGCAACAGGATATTTGAAGCGTGGCCGGACGGATACGACGACCCGACAAACGGAGCTCTCGTTGGTAATGACTTTCCTCCTTATGCCGAGCAAACTATTGTTCACAGCGGCATCCAGTCGATGCCGCTCTACTACGACAACAGTGTTGGGAACTCTGAGGCAACTCACACGCTGACTTATCCGCGTGACTGGACCGAAAAGGACGTTAACACATTGACACTTTCGTTCAGGGGTGATACGAGTAACGCTGCTGAGCGGATGTATGTTGCTCTCAACGGCAGCGCGGTGGTCTATCATGATAATCCGAATGTAACGCAGATACCTATATGGACGGGGTGGAATATCGACCTGCAGGCGTTTGCGGACCAGGGCGTGGACCTTACTAATGTCAACACGATTGCTATTGGTTTTGGTGACAAGGCCAATCCCGTAGCAGGTGGTTCAGGTAAGATGTACTTTGATGATATTCGATTGGCTACCGCCGCGGCCCGTGTCGGAAGGCTCCTGTTGTTTGCAGAGGATTTCGAGAGTGCGGTCCTGGGTACGACCGTGGAGGAGTCCGCGGGCACCGAAGAGGTCTGGACGGACACGCCACCCGCCGGTTGGATCGTTGACAATAGCGGCGTTCCCGGCATCGGCGATCCGGCTGTGGACGGTGTTACCGAGTGGGCCGGCTGGGCTTTCGTGAACAGAGATTGGTGGTTCACAGTCGATCCTCAAGGTCGTGACAACTTCCAGTTGGGGCAGGGCACTATTGCTGTGGCCGACCCGGACGAGTGGGATGACAGTGCTCACCCGCCGGGCTACAACGTTGCAGAGGACCCCTATGATACCTGGCTCAGCACGCCTGCAATTGATATCTCCGATGCCGAGGCTGGTACGGTTCAGCTCGAGTTCGATTCGAGCTGGCGTCCGGAGTTTGACGGCGACTATCACCAGAGCGCGATTGTGACCGTCTCCTTTGATGGAGGGGAGGATATTGAAGTGTTCTTGTGGTTGTCAGACCCGAGTGACCCGAAGTACAAGCCCGAAAATCTTGCCTACGAGAACGAGACGGTTATGATCGAAGTGGATAATCCCTCATGGGCTAAGAGCATGGTTTTGACGTTCGGTTTGTTCGACGCCGGCAATGACTGGTGGTGGGCGATTGACAACATCAAAATCAGCGGCCTTGAGAAATAGAAAATCATCGTCCTTTCCGAGGATGGGAAGGTTGACTTCAAGGGCTATGCTGCTTTGACGGAGCGGTGGCTTGGTGAGCAACTAAGGATTTGGACCATTTCGGGGCTTATACTGAATGACTCAGTATAAGCCCCTTTTAATTGATTCGGCCAAGTGGATCTACGATATTGACCTATCGATTATTTTGTAGATTACACTGCTCTGTGAAGAATGACTTGACGATTTTATTTGATGGCATTAAAAAGGCATAAATAAATCGAGAGATTTTGCTTGACGGGCAAGTGGCTGATTTGGTATAAACGAATATTAAAGCTTGTGTCTGCACAGATCCTGCCCTGAGCCCATTTGGCTGCGCTCAGGGTAAACTCCGCCGAAGGGTCGAAAGGGTGGACATCTGTGGCTTTGAGGTCATCCAGCGGGCGCAATTCTTGTAGTTTGTCTATAGAGTTATGCAAAATTGAGTTTAGGCATATATTATTTAAGAAAATCAGGTTTTTGGTTTTCTTTAATAATCAAATAACTGCTTGCTTCACAAGAATTTGCTGTTTGAAAAGAAAAAATAAAAAGACCAATTTTTTCTTTTCAAAGTATGCCTAACCTCCATTTTGCAGAAGCCTTAAGTTTGTCTATTTAGAGGAGGAGTTAGTATGCAAGGCACAGAGTTGCAGCCGAAACGTTGTGCCTGGCGGTTATGTTTTCTGCATTTCAATTAACAACCTATATTAATTTTTTGAACCCCGCCCGTCGAAGACGGGACGGGGTGAAGGAGGACTATTATGTCTAAGAAATTGATTTATCTGTTTTCATTTGTTTTGGTGCTGGGAGTAACTGCAGGCATGGCGAATGGCGGAAGTCTCTGGGGATATTATCCTATCAATGAGAACGACCTAAATGACTATTCCGGTAATGAGCACCATGGAACGGCAGTAGACGGCCCAGTAACGGTACTCGATGCCGAAAGAGGTTGGGTTGTTGCGTTTAACGATCAGCCCAGTCTGCCGAGCCGTATTAACTGCGGAACCGACGACCCATCAGCCGGTGGTGAACTGTCCGTTTCTGTCTGGATAAAATGGGATGGATTGAACGGTAACTGGCAGGGGATGGCCGGTAAAAGCTTCCAATATGGACAAAGAAGGTGGATACTCCAGCTTCGGGAAGCTGATGGTTTTATCCAATGGGGAGGTTCGGACTCGGATAACCTGGATATATGGAGCGATGTTGCTCCGGCAATAGGACAGTGGCAGCACGTGGCCGGGACATGCGATGGAAGCTATGCAAAGGTCTTTATCAACGGTGAGATAGTTGGTGAAGGGCCAAGTGGATTCAGCCCCGATTCCGCCGTGGAAGCAAACGTCACACTCGGTTTCGGGGAAGACCGCGATGACTACGACGAATCATTCAATGGCCTTATGGATGAAATCTACATCTACAACCGGACACTGTCGGATAACCAGATAGTGGACCTGTTTCACGGTATCCCTGCATCGTTTGTAAAGGCCGATGACCCGAACCCGGCTAACGGTGCTCTTCATACCGATATATGGGCGAACCTTTCGTGGTCACCAGGAGATACTGCGGTCTCGCATGATGTATATGTTGGCGATAATTCTGACGATGTGAATGAAGGCATCGCAGATACTTTCCATGGCAATCAGAATGCGATGTTTATTGTTGTTGGCTTTCCCGGATTTCCTTTTCCGGACGGCCTTGTTCCGGGTATGACTTACTACTGGCGGATAGATGAAGTCGAGGCCGATGGTACTACAACACACAAAGGCAATGTCTGGAACTTTACAGTTCCACCAAAAACTGCCTATGCACCCGACCCGGCTGATGGTGCCGAGCTTATAGAACCGGATGTGGATCTGAGCTGGACCGGTGGGTTCGGTGCAAAATTGCACACCGTGTACTTTGGCGACAATTTTGACGAGGTGGACAACGCTGCCGGGGGACTTCCACAGGGAGTTATTACCTATTCTCCAGGCACACTTAAAATGGCTAAGACTTACTACTGGCGGGTAGATGAGTTTGATGCCGTCGAGACATATAAAGGCGACGTCTGGAGCTTTACTACTGAGGGCGCCGTCGGGAGCCCGGACCCGGCTAATGGTACTGTGGATGTAGAGCATACGCCGGTTCTTAGCTGGGTGCCGGGAGTCTATGCTGATTCGCATCAGGTCTTTTTCGGCGATGATAAAGATGCCGTGAAAAATGCCGATACCAGTTCACCGGAGTACAAAAGCACTGGAAACCTTGGTGCCCAGAGCTATGAATCCGAAAAACTTGAGTGGAATACCACTTACTATTGGCGTATTGATGAGGCCAATAACGCCAATCCCGACAGTCCATGGACAGGAAAAGTTTGGAGCTTTACGACTGCCAACTTCCTTGTCGTGGACGATTTTGAATCCTACAATGACCTTGACCCCGCCGACCCCGAAAGCAATAGGATATTTAACGTGTGGATAGACGGATACGACGACCCGACAAACGGTTCTCTTGTTGGTTATGAGAGTCCTCCGTTTGCAGAGCAAACTATCGTTCACGGAGGCAACCAGTCAATACCGCTTTACTACGACAACAGTGTTGGGTACTCTGAGGCGACTTTGACATTAACTTACCCGCGTGACTGGACCGAGAATGGTATTACCACTTTATCGATTTGGTTCAGAGGCATTTCGGATAACGCTGCCGAGACGTTGTATGTTGCTCTCAATGGCAGCGCGGTCGTCTCTCATGATAATCCTAATGCCGCACAGATAGCTAACTGGACACAATGGAATATCGACCTGCAGGCCTTTGCAGACCAGGGCGTGAACCTGGCCAATGTCAATACGATTGCCCTTGGTCTTGGTAACAAGAAGAATCCGGTAGCTGGTGGTTCAGGTACGATGTACTTTGACGATATTTGGTTGTATCCTCCGGCACCACCAGAGCCGGTGCCGTAAGCTGGGATTTATACCAATTGTAATTAAAAGTTGCGCTTTATATAAAGAGCAGCGAGCCATCCCCAAGCGCCGTAAGGTGTCCCTTAGGGACTACGCTTGAGGCTGCCACCCTTCTGTGCCAAACACAAGAAGCGCAGTAATTAAATGCAATTTGGTATAAGAAAGGAATATCGAATCCTTCGACAGTGCTCAGGACAGGCTTTTTTTCGCTTAGGGCAGGCCTGGGGGCCAAACAAAACGGCATAAAATCCGCGTGAAACGCGGGTTTAAATATAAAAGGAAGGCGCTTGTCAGGTCCTTAAGATAGTTCCTAAATCGTCCATTTCCTTCTTTGCTTCTTTCTTCCTTGCCCTATGCTTTCCCCTTAAGGCGTTTATTTTTTCATTAGCCTTGTCCTGCAATGCGCCGGGCTGACGTCCTTTGTCGATCATTTCCTCGAGGTTGATTATGCCGGTATCATATAGTTTCCAGAGGTGCTCATCAAGAAGCTGCATACCGAGCTTTTTGCCGGTTTGAATGCTGGAATCGATTCGGTAAGTTTTGTTCTCGCGAATAAGATTTGCAATTGCAGGTGTTACAACCATAAACTCATAAGCTGCAATTCTTCCCCTGCCGGTAGCTAAAGGTAAAAGTGCCTGGCTGAGAACGGCTATCAAATTGCTGCTTAACTGAATTCGAATTTGTTCCTGCTGGTCCACGGGAAAGACATCAATCAATCTGGTAATGGTTCCTGCGGCGCTTGTAGTGTGTACTGTGCTGAAGACAAGGTGTCCGGTCTCGGCGGCCCTGACGGCTGATTCGATTGTTTCCAAATCGCGCAATTCACCTACCAGAATCACGTCAGGGTCCATTCTCAAAACGCGTTTTAGTGCCTCGCCAAAGCTGGGGACATCAACGCCGACTTCCCGCTGATTAAGAATAGATTTTTTATGTGGGTGATAATATTCTATTGGTTCTTCAACGGTTATAATGTGGCGGTCAAAATTTTCGTTGATGTAGTTTATCATACAAGCAAGTGTGGTAGTTTTTCCACATCCGGTTGGTCCGGTAACCAGGAACATTCCTCTGGGCCTTCGGCACAGAGCGGCACAAATCTTGGGCAACCCTATCTCCTCAAAGGTCATAATACTTGTTGGGATACGCCGCAAGACAATGGAGATATTGCCTTTCTGTCGAAAAACAGAGACGCGAAATCTTGCTACATCGCCATAAGCAAAACCATAGTCGGTTCCCCCCTCTTCCTGAAGCTCCTGTTGATTTCGTTCAGGTGTGATGCTCTTCATTAAAGCGGTGGTATCATCAGGTTCGAGCACCTTGGTTTCCAGCGACCTGAGCGTACCATCTACCCTTAATACAGGCGGTCGGCCGGTAACAATATGTAAATCGGAAGCCCCCTGTGTAACACAGGCTTCGAGTAATCTGTCCATATTGACTGTTGCCATTTAAGAATCCTCAATAATATATTTGGTTTAACTGACCGCCACACCTTCGGTCTGGGTTATTCTGACGACCTCAGCCACTGTGGTTGTTCCTTTGAATATTTTGAGCTTTCCGTCTTCCATGAGCGTTCTCATTCCGCTTGCTTTTGCAGCTTTTCTCAACTCGGTAGTAGGAGCCTTTGCAAAGGCCAGCTCTCTTATCTCATTGTTCATTTCAAACATTTCGAATATGGCGATACGTCCTTTGTAGCCGGTATGCTGGCACTGACCACAACCAGCTCCTTTATAAACGGGACTTTTTTCGAGGTCTTCGGGTGTGATACTCAGTGACTGTAAATGATATGGGTCCGGATTTTCGTCCACCACCTTGCACTTTTTGCAAATGATTCTTACAAGTCTCTGTGCCATAATGGCCTGTATCGAGCTTGCTACAAGAAATGGCTTGACGCCCATATCTATCAGACGTGTAATAGCGCTTGATGCGTCATTTGTGTGCAAAGTGCTGAAAACGAGGTGTCCGGTAAGTGCGGCCTGAATTGCGATATCAGCGACGACGCCATCGCGGATTTCGCCGATGAGTATGATATTCGGGGCCTGTCGCAACATTGCTCTTAAAATCCTGTCAAAGGACAATTCAATTTCTTCTCTGACCTGGCACTGATTCATTCCGTCGAAGTTGTATTCGACGGGGTCTTCAGCGGTGATGATTTTCTTATCCGGCTTGTTAAGCTCCTGCAAAGCGGCATATAAGGTTGTGGTTTTGCCACTACCGGTGGGGCCTGTAACCAAAAAGATACCGTTCGGTCTTTTGATTATCTTCTGGAATTGCTCATAATTGTCCTGTTCAAAGCCGAGTGACTCAATACCGACGTTGACGGCATCAGGACGTAAAATTCGGAGCACCACGCTTGGGCCGTGGTTTCCCGGCAGAGAGGAGACACGGAAATCAATGTCCTGTCCTCCTATCACCCGTTTGATACGGCCGTCCTGTGGCAATCTTTTTTCGGCAATATCCATACCGGAGAGAATTTTGAAGCGTGTAACCAGCGGTGCCTGCATAGTCTTGGGAATATTGTCCCTTTCCATACAGACGCCGTCGACGCGGTATCTTACACGTACCCTATCTTCCATTGGCTCAATGTGTATATCGCTGGCCCGCATATAATAGGCATTGTCAATTATCAGATTTACCAATCTGATAATAGGTGCGTCATCATCGCCTGCTCCGACCTGTGCCCGGAGTGCTTCAGCCTGTAACTCGTGCCCGACCTCGGCAAGCTCGGCGGCAGTTGCATCGATACTATGCCTTAGTCTGTCGCTTTCTTCCTTTGTTGCCTGGTCGAAGGAATCCTGGATGTAGGAGCGAATCTTCGTAAGGTTTGCAACACAACACTCCAGCTCGGTATTCAATCGGAACCGAATTGCGTCCATCATCTCCAGGTCGAGGGGGTCTGAAATAACCACTTTCAATTTGCCGTTGTTCATACCGAGAGGCAGGACATTATGCCTTTTCATAAGCTCCTGTGGAATCAACTTAGCGGCATCCTGGGGGATGGTAGTTTTGTCCAGATCTATGTATTGTAAGTCAAACTGCTTTGCGATTGCCTTGGTGAGAGCATCTTCATCTATCAGGCCGAGTTCAAGCAATATCTGGCCGAGACGTTTGTTATTTGTCTTGGAAGTCTTAATGGCATTAATGAGAGCCTGCTTTTCTACAAGCCCTGCTTTGTAAAGTATTTCACCTAAACGTTTGCGCTGCTTTGCCATATTCTCCTCATAATCCTGTTAATGCCAATAATTACTATTATAACATTTCCAACAAAGATAGTCAAATGTTCAATTTCAATCTGAGTATATTCAGAGCAGTTTGTGCCGCTCTAAGGCGTATGAACCGCCTATCGTGAGAAAAACGGCAGCGTTTGGTATCACAGCCACTATGGGAATCTACACTGATATATACCAGTCCTGCGGGTTTTTGTTCGGTTCCGCCGGCTGGGCCAGCTATGCCGGTTATGCCAATTGCAAAGTCTGTTTGGGCTTTTTTTCTGACACCCTGGGCCATAGCTTGAGCGACCTGTTCGCTGACAGCGCCGTATTTTTGAATCAAATCGGCAGGTACGCCCAGTTCGCCGGTCTTGGCGGTGTTGCTGTAAGTAACCCAGCCATGTGTGAAATATCTGCTTGCTCCGGGGATATCGGTCAGCAGCTTGGCTAAGGTGCCGCCTGTGCAGGATTCGGCTACGGCGATAGTCATTTTTTGCCGGGCTAATTTTTCGCCGACCACTTCGGCTAAAGTTTGCTCCCCTGTGCCGTAAACCAGCTCTCCGAGCTTATTCCGCAGCGATTTTTCGTCTTTTTCGGCCATTTGGCGGGCTTTGTCTTTATCTTCTTCTGCAGCGATAATATGCAGGGTAATTACGCCGTGTTCAACAGTGCAATTGATCAGTGGATTTCTGCCTCGTTGGCAAACAGGCCCGAGCAGTTCGGCAATTGTCGATTCACCCGCCCCGAAACATTTTAGTTTTCGCACCACCACAGCCTGCGTGCCGGCGAACCTCTGAAGTTCCGAAAGGACCGATTCGGCAAACATTTGTTTCATTTCCGACGGCACACCGGGTAAAGCAGCAATCAGTTTGCCTTTTACTTCGGCCATAATGCCGGGTGCCGTGCCAAGTGGGTTTGCAAGCGCCTTTGCACCGGCAGGTATGTATGCCTGAATCTTATTCCTTTCAGGCATTTGCAAATTCCGCTTAGTAAAAAAAATTTGAATCTTGTCCAGAAGCTCGTTTTGCAATTGCAATTCGGTGCCAAGGAACTTCGCGAAGCCCTGGCGGGTCAAATCATCATCGGTCGGGCCCAGTCCGCCGGTAGCCAGAACTATATCAGCATCAGTAGCTGCTAAATTGAATGCACGTACAATCGCATCCGTATCATCGCCGATAGTATAGGAGCTGACAACGGGTATGCCGATTGACAGCAGCCCGCTGCTTAAATATGTGGTATTAGTATCTACTGTTTGACCGCTGAGCAGCTCATTGCCGATACTGACGATACTTGCCTTTTTCATGGCTCTAATCATTGCTCTATGTTATTACGTAAGTCATGGGTCATGCTCTGGTTTTTCCGCCGGAGACGTTGATGACAGTGCCGTGAATATAGCCGGCACGTTCAGAGGCCAAAAAGCAAACCGTGTTGGCAATTTCGCTAAGTTTACCACTCCTTCCCAAAGGTATGGCAGCTTCTTTGTAGCGTCGGTGCAGCTCTTCGACGGTGATTCCGCGAGTATAGGCCAAGGCCCGTTCGTACTCCTCGGAGCGCAAAGCGGTTGCTTCGAGGATTCCCGGCGCAAGGCCGACAACACGAACATTATGTTTGCCAAGCTCCTTTGCCCAGGAGCGTGTAAGAGAATAGATTGCTGCTTTAGTAGCAGCATAGACGCTTTGGCCTTGCGAACCTTCCAGACCGGATTCGGAAGTCATATTGATAATAACGCCTCCTCTGCCTGATTCAATCATAACGCGTGCAACGGCCTGGGCGCATAAAAAATATCCTTTTTGATTTATGGAGATTGTCTTATCCCAAATCTGCTCGGTTAATTCCTCTTTACCCGCAGGGTCAACAAGCAGACGCGGAATAAGAATCCCCGCATTATTTACCAGGATGTCAATCTTGCCGAAAGCATCGAGAGTAGCTTTAACCATGGCATCAATGTTTGCTTTGTTTGTTACATCAGTTGTTACAGCAATACAATTACCGTTATATTTTCCTTTTAACTCTGTAGCTGCCTGCCTGGAACCTTCCGCGTTCACGTCGGCCACAACGACATTTGCTCCGACCTCTGCTAATCCTTGACAAACGGCTCTGCCGAGGCCGCAGGCCCCTCCGGTAACGATTGCAACTTTTCCCTCCAAATTAAGCCAGCTCATTAGGTTTAATCTCCATAAAAACTTTCTTTTTCATAAAACTACACGCTAATCATAGCTTTTATAACGCCATCGTGGTAGCCTGCGACCAGGTCGAATGCTTTCTGTGTCTGCTCGAACGGAAAACGGTGGGTTATCATAAAATCAGCATTTACTTTTCCGAAGGCTACTAAATCGATAGCAGCCTGGACGCATTTATTTTGTCTTCTGATGTTGATAATGGCAATTTCCTTTCTACGTACTTTGCTGATATCCAAAAAAATTCTTTTAGTGCGGGGACTGCCTATGATGACCAGCTTTCCGCCCGGTTTAAGTATCTCCACAGCCTGGTCAATTGCTTCCTGCTGGCCGGCACATTCGAACACGGCGTCTACACCAAGGGATTTTTGCTGAAGAATTTCTTTTACTATGTCCTGTTTATTCGGGTTGCCGGCCCAGGTTGCACCTCCTTTTTTTGCACCTTCTACACGCTCGTCAATTTTATCAGTAACGTAACAGGCGCGTGTATTTCCTGCTTTGGCATTAAGCAGACAGCTTAAACCTATCGGCCCTGCACCAAGAACCGCGACGTCGGCATTTCCCGGTAAGCAGGCCCTTTTAACAGCATAGAAGCCTATCGACAAAGGCTCACATAATGCAGCCTGTTCGAGAGTAATTTTGCCTTTGGTCGGAAAGCAGTTTTCCTCCGGCATAACAAGATATTCACATAAACAACCGCCCCCCTGCCCGGGTGTGCCGAGGAAACGCACATTATAACAGGTGTTCTCTCTGCCCTGGGCGCACTGGTCGCACTTATGGCACGGTGCCGCAGGTTCAACCATCACCTGGTCACCGGCCTTTACGCGGGTAACTGAGCCGCCGACAGCTTCGACCGTTGCAGCGCATTCGTGGCCTATTATAAAGGGATACTCGACAATTTGCTCGCCGATTCTGCCGGTCTCGTAGTAGTGCACATCGGAACCGCAGACGCCTACCCTTTCGATTTTCAGCAGAACATCCGTTTCTTTCTTTATACATGGCTCCGGCACATCCGTAAGCTCCATTTGCCTCAGACTCGTTAGTACAACTGCTTTCATACAAGGTCTCCGGGGAAAATATGCTGCCCTCGCAGATTATTTATTTGTGTTTCCGTCCTATTGGTCTGTTACAGAGTACTATATTTATTCCAATAGCATGAGAGCACTTTATAGCAAATATACGTACTTTTTACCACAATTATTTTGCGGGAATCAGGTTTATCTCAAAGAGTTTTGGCCACAACTTTCCGGTCACAAATAGCCGACCATTTTCTTTGTCATACGCAATACCGTTGAGAACATCGACCGGCCGGCTATAGTCTTGCTGAGTTAAAAGCCCTTTCA